>JAITNO010000096.1 GCA_031290405.1 Spirochaetaceae bacterium | reverse complement strand
AATAAGCCCGTCCGCATCCGTCTGACGGCTAGCGCAACAGGAGAGTTGTGTGATGGTAACAATAGGAATTCAAACGTATAATCGAAAAGACATATTGGAAATAATGGCTAAATCATTATATAAATCTGATTTAAACATTCCGCATAATATAAGAATTTATGACGATTGCAGCACGGAATATGGCAAAGATTTTTTGAGTAAATTATTTCCAACAGCAAAATCAATAAAAATAAATCCTATTAACTTTAGAGCAGATAAAAATATGTATCAGATGTATGCTGATTTTGTATCAACCGGCGATGATTATTTCTTTAACGCTGACTCTGATCTTATTTTTAATAATCAATGGCTTAACACCGCCATTGACTTAATAGAAAAAACAGACGGAGTGTTATCGCTTTTTAACGCGAATTCACATAACCATTATAAAATAGTCGATGATGCATTATGCCTAAAAAATACAGTAGGGGCTGCCGGTGTATTTTTCCAACGCAGTCGACTAGTTGAAGTTTTAATATATTTTAATTCGATACACAAAGTAAAAGGGTTTGACTGGCAATGGTCAGAATTTTTTACAAATAATGGAGTTCGCATATATTGTGTGAATAAAAGTCTAGTCCAGCACATAGGATATGCCGGACAAAATGCAGGAATATGGTTTGATATTGGAAGAAATTATACGGTTGAAACAGTTGCAGACGGGCAAATAATGAATGATATTCTTGAAAAAAGCATTGACAATATAAGGATCAAAGATAGAGATAGAGAAGAGCAAATTAACAAAATAGTAACAATAAATGAACAACTTAACAAAATAAATGAAAAACGTATGTATGATTTTAATTATTGTTTCAAACGATGCATTATAATAATGCTAAAAAAAATAATGCCAAAAACAATATATAGTAAATTGAACTTAAAATTTATTAAAAGCAAGAAAACCGGCACATAAGGGAGGGGGCTTGAGGACAGGGCAGGAGGAGCCGCCAGACAGGGGAACGCGCCCCCTCTACCGTTCACGGCTTACCGCTTCTTGCAGGTTGTGAAGGCTGAGCGCGGCGACGGCTCCTGAGTCGGCGCCGTAGAGGGCCTCTGTCTCTGCGGGGGGGCGGAGGCTGTGGATGCGCCGTCCTGCGGCGGCGGCGTCTTGGAGCAATCGGATGTTCTCTCTGTTGTGGGGGCCTGTGGGGAAGCCCGCGTCGATGATGTGGCGTGCGCTGTTCATCAGCGTTTGGGCGGCCCGGACGGCGGCGCCGCCGATGGGCTCGAAGCTGCCGGCGTCGACGATGGTGAGTTTCATGGCTCTGGCGACGCGGTGGTCTATGTCGTTCCGGTGGAGGATGCCGGTGGCGAGGTGAAAGCCGGCGCGGGATAGGAGGCGGTAGACGGGGATGCCGGTTCCGCCTCCTGCGGCGACGTAGAGGGCGGCGTCGCTGGGCGTGGACGGGGCGTCGGCGCGGAGTTCGAGGCTGCCGAGTGTGTGGTCGTAGGTTGCGCCGGAAAGTCCATAGAGGTTTTCGATGGTGTTTTCATGGATGATGGTCTCGGGGCTGCCGCAGGCGGCGATGTTTCTGTCTTTGACGAGGAGGAGGGTCTGGCAGCATTTAAGGGCGATGTCGATGTCGTGGAGGGAGAGGACGACGGCCATGCCTTTTTCTTGTGCAAGCCGGCTTAGGATGCGGACGACTTCGACCTTGTGTTTTATGTCAAGGTGGCTGGTGGGTTCGTCGAGGATGATGACGCGCGGTTCCTGGCTAAGGGCGCGGGCTATCATCACTTTTTGCTTTTCGCCGTCGCTCAGGCTGGAGAAGCTCCGCTCGGAGAGGCTTTCGGCGCCGACGAGGCCGAGGGCTTCGTGCACGATGCGGCGGTCGCGGCAAGAGAGTGTGCCGAAGAAGCCGGTGTGGGGGGTGCGCCCCATGGCGGCAAGGTCGAAGGCGCTGGTCTGGGAGATGCCGGTCTTCTCGGTAAGGACGACGGCGATTTCTTTGGCTTTGTGCGCTGCTTTGACGGCATTGATGGTTTCTCCGTTCAGCCTTACGTCGCCTGACACGGGGGTGAGGAGGCCGGACAAGGTGCGGAGTATGGTGGTCTTCCCGGCGCCGTTGGGTCCTATCAGGCAGATGACGTGGCCGGGAAAGACCTCGAGGTTGAGGTTCCGCACGACGGTTTTGCCGTCGTAGCCGGCGCAGAGATCGTGCGCGCTTAAGACGGCCTTCATGCTTCCCTCCGCGTTAAGAGGCGGACGACGATGGGCGCGCCGACAAGGGCCGTCACGGCGCCTAGGGGGATTTCGACGGGGGCCATGATGGTGCGGGCGATGAAGTCGCAGAGGCCTGCCATGCAGGCGCCGCCTAAGACGACGGCCGGGAGGAGGATGCGGCTGTTGGAGGTTCCCAGGAGTATGCGGCAGATGTGGGGGACGGAGAGGCCGATGAACGAGATGGGGCCGGCGAAGGCGGTTGTGGCGGCGGTGAGGATGCTGGAGATCAGTATCAGACCGATTCGCATGAGTTTTGTGTTGACGCCCATGCTCTCCGCGTAGAGGGCGCCCATTGCCAGGGCGTTAAGCGGCTTTGCCAGGAGGAAGGCGCAGAAGAGCGTCGGCAGCGTAATGGCGTAGAGGATGCGGACTTGCTGCCAGGTAAAGCCCGAGAAGCTGCCCATCGACCAGAGCGAGAAGCGGGCGATCTGTTCTTTGTCGGCGAAGGCGCTTAAGATGCTGGTAAGGGCGCCGCAGAGGTAGCCGGCCATCAGGCCGATGATCAGCAGGGTGACGATGCTCTTTACGCGGCGGGCGGCGAAGAGGACGACGGCCATGACGAGCATGGCTCCGGCGAAGGCGCCGATGAACGAGAAGAGCGGCGAGATGCGTTTGAGGCCGAAGGTGTAGCCGCCCATCACGACCATGCCGACGAAGAGCATGGAGCCTGAGGAGACGCCCAAGACGTAGGGCTCGACGATGGGATTGTTAAAGAAGGTCTGGAGGAGGAAGCCGGCGATGGCGATAGCCGCTCCGCCTGCGATGGAGGCCAGCGCGCGGGGGAGGCGTATCATCTGGACGATAAGGTAGCCTGACTCGCCCTCGCCGCCTAAGCTCAAGACGGCGCGAGCGACTTCGCCGAAGCTCATGCTCGTGGAGCCGAATCCTATGTTAAGGAAGAAGACGGCGGCGAGGGCGGCGGCGAGGACGGCGAACCAAAGGGGCGTGCGGGTCATAGTCTTCATGCTCAGCCTCCCCCGGCGCGGGCGCCGCCAGAGGCGTCGTCGGGCAGCGCCGTGTAAAAGGTAAGCTCCCTGTCGGGAAGCAGGCCCGGGTGGAACATCGAAAAGACGTCCTCGAACTTTACGTCGAGGGCGCCGTTGTTCATGTAATACCCTTTTGACGGCACATAGATCGCGTCATTCTTAAACGCCTTGAATTCGGCTATAAGGGGGATGTCCTCCGCAAGGGCCCTTTTGTCCGGCAAAAAAGAGTTCATCGCGGTATAGATAAGGACGTCGGCGTCCTTCGCCTTGTTAAAAAACTCTTCCATATTGATTTGCACGTTGACGTTTCCCTTCAAGTCCTTAAGGAAATACCGGCACCCGGCCCGTTCCAGCTCCTGCACGGCCGTCGACCCTCCACCCTGAACGTAGACGTTGCCCCTAAAGACATGGCCCAGGGCGACCAGGGGCCGCTCGTCTTCGGGTATTTCGGCGGCCAGGCCTGCCAGTTCCAGGAGGCGCGCGCATTTCTTTTCATAGACGGCGTCTGCCTGTTCGTCAAGGTTATAGAAGGCGGCGAAGAACTTGAGCCATTCCATGCCGGCGATGTTGGATTCTTCGAGGTATTCGGAGACCTCCATGCAGTCGATGCCCAGCTCGTCGAGCTTGGGGAAGAGCTTTGCGCCGCTCTCGTATCCGGCGCTGGAGAACACCATGTCGGGCCGCAAGGCGGCGAGGGCTTCGATGTCCACGCCCGTCCGCATATTCCACGGGATGTGGCGGATCCGCCCCCGCTTGAAGCGTTCGACGATCGCGGGGATCGTCCAGTCGCCCTCTTCGGTGATGACCGCCGCCACGCTGTCGAGGACCCAATCGTTTTCCAGCGTGAGGAGCAGTCCGATGTAGGTCGTCGACATGAAGAACGCCCGCTCTATGGGGGTGCGAACCACGCGCTTGCCGCGGTAGGCGGCGGGGACGGAGGCGCCGCGCGGCGCCAGGAGCAGCTCGTTTCCCTCGCCGTCCCGCACGAGTTTGACGCCATCGGCCAGGTACTCGATGCCGAAGAGCTTTGCGTTCTTAACGGCGAGCGTTCCTTCATAGGCGCGGGGCGCGTCCACGGGTTTGCTTTTTGCGCACGCGGACAGAAGGATGAGCGCGAGACGCGCGAAGAGACAAAGGCGACGGCGGATACGGCTGCGGGGCGATGCGCCCCGCGAGTTGACGCTTGCACGGAATGTTTTCATAGAGACTCCTTGTTGTTTCTCCCGATCTTACCCTGAACGGCGGGTTGTAAGCGGCTTTGCCGCTTACGATGCACGATCGTTCTCTGCTCGGGACCGATCGTCCGCCATAGCGGATGACCTATCCGCCATAGCGGATGACCCGTTCGCCATGGCGAATGACCTGTTCGCCATGGCGAATGACCCGTTCGCCATAGCGAATAACCCGTTCGCCATGGCGAATACGTTGGTTCCATCAGCATAAGGATCAGCCTCCTGGGCAAAACCATCACTCTTATCCGCATAAACATCGCCCTCTCTCCCTTTGTTCTTTGTCCCTTCGTTGCGCCGACTGCGGCGTTGCCGTCCACGCGCCGCACGGACAAAGGAGCTGTGTTTTAAGGATAGCTTGAATGAAGAACGGCGCGCGCGCCGGTGTGCGGCGACTGCTGACCTTCACCCACTCCTTCGTCCGAGGTTTCAGGTGTGGGCACGAGGATCGTCTCCCGGCTTCCGGATCGTCTTACGTGCGGCGCCTTCTCGTGGAACATTCCCACAATGGCGTGTTCGGGGTTTGCCTGTGCGCAAACTCACCCTGCCGCTTTCATCCCCGGTTACGGTGGCGGGACCGCTGCGGAATCGCACCGCATTCCGGATCCCTATGCCTGTTGCTGCAAGAACGATAACACAGGCTCTTCTTTGCGTCAATGTCTTTTGGAGCGGCCTACGGGCTGTTACGGCTTGGTGAAGATGACGGGGAAGGAAAGTTTGGAGGGGTCGGCGTCAATCAAAACCTTCGCGGTCTCGAATTCTTGAATCCGCTTGAAGACCTCGGCCTTTTCGCTGTAAAGGTGGCCCCGCAACACGCCATTGTTGTTAAACGAAAGAACAAAACTCTCGACCTTGCCGCGAAAACTCACCGTCCATTTCTCGCCCTTCTTAGGCGGCTTCATCTTCATTTTCTTCCACGGGTAACAGAGCAGGGCGCCCCGTCTGGTCTTAAATATGTTTGACGTTTCTTCGCCCAACTGTTTCAACAGCGACTCGACAATCTCGACAACCTTGCGTTTCTCCGGTCCCTCGGCAACGACAAAATCGTTATCGTCTTTGTAATTCATATAGTTGTGGATCAACTCTCGTGTAAAAGGATTCATGAGCGACAGTACCACGCTTTTCGCATCTTTGTCCAGTAAGCTTCGAGGGACTCGGGCTATTCCATCGTCCAGCGGATTTCACATTCGGGGATGCGGACGGTGGAGAGTTTGAGGGTTACAACGTCGTTGGGTTCGACGATGGCGCCGCGGGGGGGGGCGGTCTGCGTTTCCAAGCCCAGCGCGGGGAGGAGGACGACGGCGTGGGGGCCGCGTTTGTCAAGAACGATGCCTTCTTGCAGAAGGCCTTCTTTGCCGGCGAGGTAGACTGCCGTCCAGTGGGCGCGGGAATCGCGCTCGGCGCGGTTGACGGCGATGGCGGCGCGTTCGGAGGCGGCCAGGCGGGCCAGGAGGGTGTCTTCGTCGAGGGGGGGCTCGCCGCGAAGAACCGCGCGTATCTGCTGGTGGGCGAGGAGATCGGTGTAGCGCCGCAGGGGGCTGGTTACCTGCGTGTAAATGTCGAGCCCCAAGCCCTGGTGGAGGGCGGGTTTGACGCCGAGCATTCGCGAGCGCATACTCCGGCGGAGCTGGTAGGCTCCGGCGTAAGAGGGGGGGATGCTTTCTGGGATGTTTTCGGCTTCCTGGCCTATGTAGGGGAAGGCCAGGCGCGCTTCGAGGGCCCAGGTGGCCGCTCCTTCGCCGGCAAGCAGCATACACTCCCGGACGAGCATCTTTGAACGATAGTTTTCCAGCGGGATGATCTGGACGTCGCCGCCAGAGGCGACGATGCGGACTTCGGGGAAGTCTATCTGGGCGGCGCCTGCCGCGACGCGCCGCCTGACGTTGGCGTCAGACAGGGCGAAGAGGGGGGCGAGGGCTTCGTTTTTGTCCGCCAGGCGGTAACTAAGGCGGCTGACGCGGACGCGGGAGCGGACGATGCTGGTCTTTTCGATGGAGCAGTCGGCGGCGAGCTTCATTTTGAAGCTAAGGGCCGGCGAAGTTTCCGACACGCCTAGGGCAAAGACCGGCAGCGCGGCTTCGGGGAGCATCCTGACGGCGCCTTCCGGCGCGTAGAACGTGGCCCCGCGCGCGCGCGCGTCGACGTCCGCCGCGCTTCCTGGGGTGATGGAGGAGGCGGGGTCGGCCACGTGCACGTAGAGGAAGGTTCCCTCGTCCGTCGTTTCAAGCGATACGGCGTCGTCGGGGTCGACGCTCCCCTCGTCGTCAATGGCAAAGGCTTCAAGATGGGTTAGGTCGACGCGCTCCTCGTCCGGCGGAGGCGGCGCTTCGATTTTTGATTTGATCATCGAGACGTCGTGGCGGGCCGGATGGGGGTTTGCCTCCGGAGGCCAAAAGCCGGTTTCGAGGAGCAGCCTATGGGCGGCGACGGGATCTTCGCTCAAGTCCGCCTCCCTCATCGTCCGGCTCTTTTCGGATTTGCCGAGGGCCAGGGCCTCGATGTCTTGCAAAAAACGGGAGTCGGACGGCAGGTCGAGCGTCTTTTGTTTGAGCCTCTCGATAAAGGCCGTCCTGTCGGCTTCCTCGCCGCGCCGCGCCGCGCGTTTTTTTTCATCCTCTTCGACCAGGGCGGCGGGCCTGGCCCTGATGCCGTCCGCGCCGCCTTCAAAGTAGAGGCCGTCTTTAAGCAGAAGGTAGACCGCCCAGGCGTTGCGCGGGCTGTCGCCGCCAGAGGCAAATGAGGCAATGTCCCTAAGCGAAAAAGCGTCGCCCTCGCCTGCGACGAGTTCCCACAATTCCCGCGCGGCCTCCGCCTTGAAGCCGTCGTCAAGGGCGCTAAAGCTTTCGACCGGCCCCGGATGGACAAGCTCAAGGTCTTTTTCGCGGACGCGCACTTCAGATTTGTCGGGCAGGACAATCGTGATCTTATCGCCCGTTTCTTTTACCATCGCCGGTTTGTTTTTATACGCGGCAAGACTCTTTACGTTATACATTGATGCGGCCCCCTAAGGTCATTATAGCACAGCTCGACTATTTTCCAAGCGTCAAGCGGCGCGTCTTGGCAGAGGGCCCATGAATAAGCGCCCTTCATCGCGCCTGATTGGAAGAACCACCGTTCCCCCTTCACTCCGGCGAGTGCGCCTAAGGGCGCGCCGGATGCCTTTAAGAAGGCTTCCGCGCGCGTCCAATCGTCAAAGAACGCCGCCGCCTTTTCCCTGCCGCCGGCCGCCGACTCGTATCCGCCGGGCCTAAAGCGCTCCGCAATGTCTTTAACCCTTTCCCAGGGACGCCAACGCTCAATGTCCAGGCCAATCTTCCGTTCGGAGAACGCCGCGCCTGCAATGTTTCCCGAATGGGAGACGCTGAACGGCTTTGCGCCTTCGATGTAGGGCTTCCCGGTTTCATCCCTCTTCATGGGGCCGGGAACATCCCCCTTCAGGCTAAAATAACGGCGGACTATCAGCCTTCCCAAGAGGGAGAGCCTTCTATCTTTGAAACATTTGTATGAAAGAACAGCCTCCTGCTCTTCTTTGGGCAGGAGGCTAAGAAATAAGGGGAAGAGGCTTTCTTCAAACGATTCGACGTCGACGCAGTGGACCTCAACCATTGGACGAGAAACGGCGGAGCGACTGAAAGAGGGCCTCCCCTTCGGCGCTGAGCAGGCGCTGGATGTCGGCATAGGGAAGCGTGATTTCGATGATACCGGCTGAATAAGGCGCGATGGCGGCGGGATTCCAGACGAAGCCCAGCCCAGCGGGCGAGACGAAGAAATTCTGCTCGGGAACGGCGACGCTGTTCTCGAAGAAGCCTATGTCGACGAGGGAGGCGCTGACGGCCTGACCGGCCTTGCCGGCGAACTCGGCGCGCAAGCGTTCTTCGATCTGCTTTTTGAGCGCGCTCGGGGCGTCCGGCTTGAGCATTTCGTCAAGGCGCACCTGCGCCGCCCTGCCTGCGTCCAGGACGAAGCATTCTTTTTCATGCGATTCGTGGGCGCCGCCTTCGTAGATGGTGCGGCTGCGTTCGACGACGACGAAGTTGCCGTAGACGACGCCCGCGCCGGCTTCCTGGTAAAACCAGTTCATCGACTGGGGGTACCTGTCGTCGACAAGGGCGGCGGCGGCGGGCTCGGCGGCGCTTCGGGAGTCAAGGTACTTTGTCTTGGCGGCGTTAAGCAGGGCGTCGGCGTATTCCCGACACGTCTTTCCGTCGTAGAGCGCACGGCTTAGCAGGGGGCGCAGGCTGCCTTCCGAATCCAGGATGTGGACGGAGACCGACAGGGCGGGGCTCGCCGCTCCCTCCTGGGGGTAGAGCAGGATGCGTTCATCCAATTGATACACGCTGGAGCCGTCGGCGACCGCTCCGTCGCCTGCCAGCGTCCAACCGCTCGATGCATCCCGCGTCGCGGCGGCGCCGCCGCAGGAGGCAAATACGAAAGAAACTACTAAAAATGATGCGTATATAATGTTTTTCATGCCGCCACTTTACGTGTTTTCCAAGTGAAAGTCAAGTTTTTTGCCAGAATGATCTGCCGTGCGGAATTATCCATTGAAAGCGCCCCACGCTGAGCTATCGGCGCCTGCTTCCCAGTTGGGCGCGTCACTAGGCTTCCGCTTGGAGGTCGAAGTCGGCGCGGGCGGTGATTTGGGCGCTGACGAGGGCCCCCGTGTGGAGCTCGCCCGAGCTTTCGACGACTATTGCGCCGTCGACGTCGGGCGCGTTGAGGTAGGCTCTGCCTAAAAAGAGGTTTTCCTCGCCTTCGCCTTCGATTTTCTCTTCAACAAGAACGTCGAGCTGTGCGCCGATAAAGCGGTCGAGCCTCTGTCCGCTGATGGGTATCTGCGCTTCTTCGAGGCGGGTCTTGCGTTCGGCGGCGCGTTTTTTGGCCGGGCGTTTCTTGAAGGCGCAGGCGGGGGTTCCTTCTTCGCGGGAATAGCAAAAGACGCCGGCCCATTCGAGTTGGGCATTCTTTTGGAAGTCCAGGAGGTCGTCAAAGTCGGCGTCGGATTCTCCGGGGAAGCCGGTGAGGAAGGTTGAGCGCAGCGCGGCTCCGGGGAGCGCGGCGCGGATTTTTTCTACAAGGGCAAGGTAGGTTTTGCCGTCTCCGCGCCGTCCCATGGCGCGCAACACGTCTTTGGCCGAATGTTGAAAGGGGATGTCAAAGTAGGGGAGGAGCCGCGGGTCGCCCTGCATAAGGGGTATGATGTCGTAAGGAAAGTGGTCGGGGTGCAGATACAAGAGTCTAATCCAAAACCGGCCTTCGGCCTGTAGGAGGGTTTCGAGGAGCTCGGGGAGGGCGCCGCGCCCGCTCTTTCCTGCGGTTTCGGCGCCGAAGGAGGCGCTGTCCTGCGCGACGAGGCAGATTTCCTGGACGCCGCGCCGCCGCAGGGCGTCGAATTCGGCTTTTATGTCGGGGATGGTTCTGCTTCGCAGCGCGCCCCGCATCAGGGGGATGGCGCAGAAGGTACAGCGGTTGTCGCAGCCTTCGGCGATTTTGACGTAGGCGGAACCGGGGAGGGAGAGGAGGGGGCGCCCTCCTGGGTCGGCGGCGGCAAGCGCCGCCCCGATGAGTTCCCCGGCGATGCGCTGAGGGTCGCTTGTGGGGCAGACGACGTCGGCCTCGGTGAGCGATTCGCGCAGTTCCTTTGCGTGGCGGACGGCGAGGCAGCCGGCAAGGACGATCTTCGCTGTGGGATGGCGTTTGCGGAAGGACAGGACGGCGTTGACGGACTCCCGCTTTGCGCTTTCGATGAAGCCGCAGGAGTTTACGATGATGACGTCGGCGTCGGCGCTTTCGCTTAATGCCCAGCCGCCGGCGGACAGGCAGGAGATAAGCAATTCTGAATCGACTTGGTTCTTCGCGCAGCCGAGCGACTCAAGGTGGAAGCGCGTCACGGGGCCTTAGCTTTCAAGGCGCGATTGGACGAAGGCGTATCTGCCGTCTTCGCCGCGGCGCCAGTAGACGTCGACGACGACGACTTCTCCCGCGCCGCCCATTTCCAGCGGGACGACGCGGCCGCCGCCTATGGCCTGAATGCGCGCCTGCCCGGCGTTCGACATCCAGAGCCTGACGCCGTTCTGCGCCTGAATGTTCAGCTCGTCGCCCTTGACGAAGTAACGTTCGTTGCGGTTCTGCCGGTTCGCCTCGCGGAGGATTTCCCAGCGGAACATACAGTAGCCCTGGAATGACGCTTGCAGGGTAAACGGATAGGGGTTGTTGCCCGTCCATATTGTAACGGCGCTTCCCGGCGCCGGAGCGGCAATCGGAGCCGCGGCGCCGGCAGCCCCAGGCGCCGTTCCAGGCGCCACGCCAGAGGCGGTCTGCGCGGCCTGCGGCGCGCCCAGCTCGAAGCGAAGCTGGGCACCGACACCCGGCTTGTTTTCGGAAAAGTCGGAGGCTGTGATGTGGAGCTCCGGCAGTCCGTCGTTGTTCACGTCGAGCAGAGCCTCTCGGTTCATGTCCAAGACGACGTTTTCATCGGGCGTTGAAAGCGTGACAAGCTCCCCCAGATGGGCAAGCTCCAGCCGATACTCAGCGTCGTTGAGCGAAACAAGAACGCTGTCCCCTATGAAGAACCGTTGTTCAAGGGGGTTGTTGTTCACATTCAAGAAGTATTCGACGGGCTTGCGGACAAAGGCCTCCGGCCTGGCCCTTCCCCGCACCATGTTTAGAATAAAGAAGGCCGCGAAGAAGACCAGCGCGACGGCGCACACCACGATGCCGCCGGTAATAAGGATGCGGGGCAACCGCGGCGGCGTATAGAGGAGCTCCTTCATGGGGGAGGGCTGTTCTTGAATCCTCACCGCGCGGTATTGGTCGAGCAGGAGCTTCTTGTCGAGCCCCAGAAACTCCCCGTAATTCTTTAAGAAACCGAGGATGTACGCTTCGGCGGGGAACACGATAAAGTCTTCGCTTTCGAGGGCGACGATGTATTTGCGGGCGATGTTCGTCTCGCGCGCCACGTCGTCGACGCTCAGGCCCCGGTCTTTCCTTGCCGCGCTCAGCAAGCCGCCGATGTTCCTCATTATTCGGTGTCCCTAAACAAGAAGTTATTGTAAATATTCGCAGACGCCGGCGAGTCGTAGGCGAAACGCAGCTCTGGAATCCCGATGTTCGTATTAACCTCGGTAAAGTCAAACTGAACGAGGCCGCCGGAGATCGTCGTTCCCTGCATCCTGCGGATGACGAGCGTCGCCGCATTCACGCTCAGGATGATTTCGCGAAAGCCCTCCGAGCCGTAACGCCGCGTAAGCCGGACCTTCACCACCGTCTCGGCGGACGAGTCGTCGAGCTTTACCGGCGTGGGGCCGGTGACGAAGGACGCCGCAAAGTTCCGCCGCAAGAGATTCAAGCCGTTGCCGGTGGCCAGCCCCGCGCCACCCGCGCCGCCGGAGGACACGGTTTGGTTCAGGATGGCGCGGTACGCCGGAAGGTAGACGGTAAGATTCTCTCCGTTGAATACGATGACTTGTTCCGCGGGCGAAGAAAAATCCACCCGCAAGAAGGACGGACTGCGGTGGCTCACCGTGCCGAACATCTCGGTCTCGCCGGAGAGGATGCGGATTTTCGCCTCGTAATCCTTAAATCCGCTGTAAACTCCCGACACCCGTTCCATAAACCTCTCCGCGGTAACGATTTCCTGCGCGTCTGCGCGCCCTACTCCCGGCGCCGCAGGCGCCAGGCAGGCAAGAACCGCAATCAAAACACAGCGTCTATTCACGTTAACCTCCATCGGCCCCGCAGTCTACGCGAAACGGCGCGGACATTCAAGCCCTCGCATTGCCTCATAAATATTCTAACCCAAAACAGGTCATGCCTCATAATAAAAATCTAACCCAAATATGCTTAGCCGATGGAGGGATCGGAGAGCACCATGGGGTTAACG
>JAITNO010000092.1 GCA_031290405.1 Spirochaetaceae bacterium | reverse complement strand
AGCGTTACCATGTCGGCCAACGTCGCCAGCATCGGGACATACGCTTTTTCCGGCTGCACCGGCCTTGCCGGCGTGACCATACCGGGCAGCGTTACCAGCATCGGGGAATACGCTTTTTCAGCTTGCACCGACCTTACGAGCGTAACCTTTGAGACAGGCAGCAATATTGCCAGCGGGAATTTTGGAAGCAACGCTTTCCCCCAAGGCAGCAGCAGTTCCAGTTATGGCGACAATCTGAAGACGCGCTATCTGGCTCAGGCCGCAGGCGCAAAAGCCGACACCTACCGGCGCGCGTCAACCAGCGCAAGCGCGTGGACGAAGGACGGCAGCCCGGATGATCCCATCCCCCCTCCCGGCTACAACGCCGGTAACAGCTTCACCCTCAGCGACGCTGCGTGGTATAACGGAACAATCTCGACATCAGGCGAGGTAGACTGGTACACCTTCACCGCAAGCTCGGGAACAACCCACTATGTCTGGTGGAATGACAGCTATCAGGGAAGCGGCAAAACAGCCGACGTAAAGGTTACCGCCTATGACAGCAGCGGCACGGTGATTTCCGGGTTTAATGCGGTGGATTCAGGCTATACAACGCCCAAAACCATTTCCGACATAAACGGAACAGTCTACCTGAAGGTGGAAGGGTATTCTGCCTCCAGCGCCGGCACCTATGCCATCGCGTATAGGAGCGGCAGCAACACGCGGCCCTAAGTAGGCAGGAGGAAGGCGCGCAGTGTCTTCCTCAGCCACAGCAGGCGGCTCCCCGCACGGGGGGCCGCCTTTTTTGTGGGCGGCTACGAAGCGCGGGGGGACGCCGGAGCCATTGTCAAAATCACATTTAATTCCATAACGCGCTTCTATTCTTCGTCGACGGGGGTCAACTCTTCCACGCCGTATTCGTCGAGTTTCCGGTGCAATGTCTTTCTGCCTATGCCGAGGATCCGCGCGGTCTCGCTCTTGTTCCCTTTCTGCGCGGCGAGGGTTTCGCGGATGACGATCTCTTCGACTTTTTCCATCGTCAGGCCTTGTGGGATGCGTATCCAGCTCTTGTCGGCGCCGGATTGTATGTTTGCCGGAAGGTCTTCTTCGTGTATTTCGCGCTCTTTGGCCATAACGACGGTGCTTTCCATGCAGTTCCGCAGTTCCCTGACGTTGCCGGGCCAATCGTAGTTCTCGAGGCGGGCCCGAGCCCTGGCGTCTATGCCGTCGATGGGTTTGTTGTTTTCGGCGGCGAATGTTTTTAAGAATGAGTTGATGAGCACATAGAGGTCCTCCTTGCGTTCGCGCAACGGCGGAACGACTATCGAAACGACGTTCAGGCGGTAGTAGAGGTCTTCCCTAAAGGAGCCTTTTTTTATCTCGGCAAGGAGGTCTTTGTTTGTCGCGGCGACGATGCGTATGTCGACTTCGACGGTCTCTTCGCCGCCGACGCGTTCAAACTTGCGTTCTTGCAAGACGCGCAACAGTTTGATCTGGGTGTTTTGATCGATCTCGCCGATTTCGTCCAAAAAGAGGGTGCCCTCGTTGGCAAGCTCGAACTTCCCCCTCCGCCGCGTCATGGCTCCGGTGAACGCGCCCTTTTCGTGTCCGAACAATTCGCTTTCCAAGAGGCTTTCGGCAAGCGCCGCGCAGTGGACTTTTATAAACGGCTTGTCCTTGCGGGGGGAGAGTTTCTGTATCGCGTCGGCGACGAGTTCCTTGCCGACGCCGGATTCGCCGGTGATAAGGATCGAAGCTTTTGTCGGCGCGGCCCTGCTGATAAGGTCCATCACGCGGTTCATCGCGGCGCTGTTGCCGATCATCACGTCCGATTGTTTTCGCAACTCGAGCTCTTCTTCGAGCTGTTCGCTCTTGAGCCGCCGTTCGCGGTTGGAGAGCGCCCGTTTGACGATAAGGGTAAGGCGGTCCAAATCTTGAATCGGCTTGGTGAGGAAATCCCATGCGCCGTCCTTCATCGCCTGCACGGCTTCCTTCACGGTGCCGTGCCCGGTAAGCACGATGACGGGGACGCCCGGCGTCTCGGATTTGATCTTTTTAAGGAATTCTTCGCCGGACATTCCCGGCATTCGCAAGTCGGTGATAACCAGGTCTATGTCGCCTTTTTGAAACCGCTGATGCGCGGTGGCGCCGTCGGGCATGGCCTCGACGTCATAGCCTTCCATCTTGAACAATTCGGCAAGGCCGTCGCGTATGTTCTTTTCATCGTCGACGACCATTATTCTAAACTTCATTCACGGCCTCCAGTAAGCCTATGGCATTCCAACAAACGCGGATGCGACTGGGGAACCGGCAGCGCGATGACGAACGTGGTTCCCCGCCCCTCTTTGGACTCAAAGCTTATCAGGCCCCGGTGCTCCCTGACGATCTTAAACACCAGGGTAAGCCCGATGCCGGTGCCCATGTTCTTGGTGGTAAAGTAGGGCTCGAATATTTTTGTCTTATGCTCGTCGCTGATGCCGCAGCCTGAATCGCCTATGCTCACCGTAAGCTGGGCGTCCGTCGCCTCAGTTTTGACGCGCAGCGTCTTCTCCGCGCTGTCCCGCATCGCCTCAAGAGCGTTTTTGATAAGGTTCAAGAACGCCTGCTTGAGGTATTTTTCGTCAAACTCGACCAGCGGTATCTTTTCCTGCAAGTCAACGACGCACGCGACGTGCGCGTCGTCAAGCTCGCATTGCATGAATGCGATGGTTCCAGTTAACAGTTTGTTTACATCGGACTTGATGAGCATTAAATCCATGGGACGGACGGCGAAAAGGAAATCGACGACGATGCGGTTCAGCCTGGTTATCTCTTCGTTGACGATGGCCAGATGAGTTTGAATGCCGTCGAACGGCACGAGGGAGGCGCAGGGTTCTTTTTCGCATCGTTCCTTGCCGCCTTCAAGCATTTTTTGCAAAAGATGCACGTGAATGGACAGCGAGGCGAGCGGGTTCTTAATCTCATGTGCGACTCCCGCGGCCAGGGTGGTAAGGCTGGCCAAGCTTTCTATGCGGCGGAGTTCCGCTTCGCGCGTTTTCTTTTGCGTAACGTCTTCGACGACGATGAGCGAGCCGCTTATGCGGCGTTCTTCGACCAGAGGGAGCGCGTCAAAGCTCAGCAGGCGGTGCGGCGCCCCCCGCGCCTTGTACGGAAAGCACCGCCCCTCGGCGCCGCATCCCGACGCCAGCGCGTCGTGCAGAAACGTCGAAACCGCCTCGTCTTTGACGACGAGCCAGACAGGGTCGCGCGACGAGGAGGAGCGCGGCATACCCAGGAGGCGTTCCGCCGACGCATTGGCAAGCACGATCCGCTGCCGCTCGTCGCACACCAGAATGCCCAGCGTCAGGGAGTTGAACGCCGTGGCAAAGCGCGCCCGGTCGTCCAGGGCGCGCGAAAAAACATCCCGCGCCTGCTCCGTCGTGAGTTTGTCGAATTTTCGCAAGTTGTTGTGTAAGAAATCATTCACCGGCAAACTCCGGCCTTTGAAAATGCGCCGCTGAGCCGGAACGCAAGGCGTTCCAGCGCAAGCTCTATATTCTGATTGTAGACTTCGACGGCCTGCTTGCTCTCTTCGACCGCCGCCGCAAGGGCGCCGCGGTAGGCGATGGCTTGCGCGCCCTGCGCTCCGCTCGCGAGGCTTTGTGAAAGCGCGGCGCAGAGCTTTTCAAGGAAAACGCCGTACATCCCGCGCGTTTCAAACTTCCCCGCCGCCGCGCGCACCGCCGCGCAGAGCGTCTTTATGTCGGCCGCCGGCGCGCCAAATCCGCGCTCCTTCGCAAAAGACGCAGAGCGCGCGCCAATCGCCGCCAACAGTTCTTGCCCTCCGCCGCCACCCGCCGCCTCTTTAAGCGCTCCAGAAGCAAGCGACGCCAGAAAGTACGCGGCGGCGGGGGACAAGGCGGCGGCGGGAACAGGAAGAAACGCGTCCAAATACCGCGCTATCAGACTTTCATTCGAGCCGGCGCCCACCGCGTCTGGGACGACGCCCGGAACGGCGTCGCGGAACACGCGGCTTACCACGGCGGCTTCCGTTTCCGCGCTTCTTTTGACGAACGCATACTTGCGAAGGCGGGAAAGAACCGTCGGCGGCAGCGCATCAGGCTTCGACGACGTAAGGATGATCGACGCCCGCTCCGGCGGCTCTTCGAGGATTTTCAACAGCGAGTTGCGCGCCGAATCGTTCATCTTTTCGGCGTTTTCGATAATCAGGACCTTCCGTTTGCCGCCGGGAGTAAGGCGCAGCCAGTATGAGCAGTTGCGTATCTGCAACACCGGTATCGCGTCGGAGACGCCTTCAAGCTCCAACTTCCGCCCATGGTCGACAATCGCTCCCAGCAGCTTTTCAAGCTTCTTCGCCTCACCGTCCTTCCAGGCGGCAAGCTCATCCATATCCTCCTGCACATCTTCGAGCAGCTTATTCAGCTTTGCCATTTTGGGGTCGCCTTCGGCAACAATCGGCGAAAAGCGCATCAGCAGCTTTTGAACCGCCCGTTGCAGGAAAATCTTCCGCAGTGGATCGCCGCTTTCGCGCAGAAAGAGCGCCGCCGCCGCGCGCAGCTCCGCCTGAAACGGACGCGGCCCAATGCAGAGCATATCAGGGTGGAAAAGCCGGCGGTGAGCGTCGCAGGCCGGACACGCGCAGTTCCAGCGCGCCGTGCGCTCCACATCCGCCCCCGCCCCGTCGCCAGCCGTGCAGCACAACACCCGCGCAAGCTCCAGCGCCCCGCTCCCCTTGCCGCACATCCTCGCGCCCGAAAACAACAACGACGGCGGCAACGCATCCATCGCCACATCATTCTTGAGCGCCTCGACCACACCCTGACCAATAATGTTTTCAAACATCAAAACTCCCTTCGGGCAGCCCCTCACGCCCCCCATCGGGAAGCCCGAACCCACGCCCCCCAAACCTATCCAGTTGAGGCGTCAGAAACCCGTAGACCGCGCTGTCCCTCAGCAACTCTCTCGCGTCAAACACCGGCTGCACCCTCATCGCAAAAAGGATGAACCCCACAACCACCACACCCTTCACAAGCCCGAACACAACCCCCAGAACCTTATCCAGCGCCGATAAATGCATACCCTCCACAATCTCCTTGAGCATACACCCCAGAATCTTAACCACCACAAACGCCGCCAGGAACAGCGCAAGAAACGCCAGAACCTCAGGGACGTAGTCAAGCTCGCCCAAGACCCACGTCCGCAAATACGCCGCCCCCTGAGCATAAAACGACGCCGCAAAGAGCAGCCCCGCAACAAGCCAGGCAACGCCGGCAAGCTCCGCCACAAACCCGCGAAACGCCGCGTGGACAGCCACCGTTAAAAAGACGAAAATAAGAATGCAGTCAAGAATTGAAAGTTCCATGTCGGTGAACCCAGTGTAGCCCAGACCCCGAAAAGATGCAATGAATGAAAAAAGAAAGCGCCGTCAACCCACAGCGGATTGGATCCCGTTTTTTTGGAGGCGCTGCAAGCCGCACGGCACTTTCACCGTCACCCTATCCCAAACCGCGTTATTTTGTCAAGCCCTCGCATTGCCTCATAAATATTCTAACCCAAAACAGGTCATGCCTCATAATAAAAATCTAACCCAAATATGCTTAGCCGATGGAGGGATCGGAGAGCACCATGGGGTTAACG
>JAITNO010000090.1 GCA_031290405.1 Spirochaetaceae bacterium | reverse complement strand
TGTTAACCCCATTTTGACCCCCGTCTTGTCTCTCTGACGGACAGTCTGTCTTAATTTGGGTTACATTTTCTAAATGAGGCAAAATCCTTTTTGGGTTACATTTTCAATGAGGCACTGCGAGATATTGACAACACAAGCGCCCGGCGTTAGAATGCGCAGGCATGACAGGCACACAAAAAAACGCCATAGCCCGCTTCTTCGACGCCGCAGCCGCCGCACTCTCGACGGGGTGCCGCGCCGCCCGTGCCGTCTATGACTTCAAGGACGACGCCGCGCCGGCAGAAGCCCAGGCCGCGCTCGAAAAGATAGCTGCGGAAGTCCGCGCCTGCCGCGCGTGCAAGCTCTGCGAAGAACGGCGGAACGCCGTCCCCGGCGAAGGCGTCCGCCGCCCGCTGGTCCTCGTCGTAGGCGAAGGGCCAGGCGCGGACGAGGATGCGAGCGGGCGGCCCTTCGTCGGGCCGGCGGGGAAGCTCCTGGACCAGATGCTGTCCAGCATCGGCCTCTCCCGCGACAAAAATTGCTTCATCGCCAACATCGTCAAGTGCCGGCCGCCGGAAAACCGCGAACCCGAGGCCAACGAAACAAGCCGGTGCGTCGGCTACCTCGAACGACAGACGGACGCCTTGCGGCCGCTCGTCATCGTCAGCACGGGACGCACCTCGACGGGAACGCTCCTCCACATGGGGGGGGGCATCAGACGACTGCGCGGCTCCTGGAAAACCTACCGGGGCATACCCCTCCTCCCCACCTTCCACCCCAGCTACCTCCTGCGCGATCCGGACCAAAAAAGGCTCGCCTGGGAAGACATGAAGTCCCTCTGCCGCCGCCTCGCCGAACTGGACCCCGCCTATCGCGCCCAGACCGCCGCCCTGCGGGCCGGGCGGAATATATGAAGTATTACGCCGCGCAGATAAAAACAAAGGGGGAAGACAAGTTCATCAACCTCTTTCGCGCCCTCAACCCCGGCATGAGCTTTCCCATCTATTTCCCCAAGAGGGAGATGCGGGAGCGGCGCAAGGAAAAGCTCGTCCGCAAGAGCCTCAGCGTCTTCCCCGGCTACGTCTTCGTCGAAATCGGGGAAACCCAGCGGATAGAGGCCTGCCACTGGGCATTGCGCCGCACCGACGGCTTCATCCGCTTCCTGCGGTCCAACCAGGACGTTGCGCCGCTGGAAGGGCGCGACCTGGAGCTCGTCCTTCACTTTATCAAGAGGACGGGCCACGTCGCGGGCGTCTCGAAAGTCTACTTTAACGAGGCCGACCGGATAGTCGTTAACGAGGGCCCCCTCAAAGGGCTCGAAGGCAACATCATCCGCGTGGACAAGCGGAAGGGGCGGGCCAAAATCAAGCTCGACCTCTACGGGGAGGCCTTCCTCGTCGACCTGGCCTTTGAAGTGATGGACCCGCACAAGGAGCCCTGACGCATGGCGGGAACTAAAAAGAACAGCCGCCGGCTCTACGTCATCGGCGCAGGCTTCGCCGGAAGGACGCTCGCCGCCGAGTTCAAGGCAAAAGCCGTCTTGGGCGAGGTCGTCGCCTTCCTCGACGACGACAAAGAAAAGATAGGCCAAGAGGTCGACGGCATACCCGTCCTGGGGCCCATCAGGAACGTCGCCCGCCTGCTGCGCATGAAGAGCGCCGACGAGGCGGTCATCGCCATGCCCGGCGCCTCAGGGGAGTACCTGGGCGACCTCTACCTCGTCCTTAAAAACGCCGGCTTCGACCGCATACGCATCCTTCCCTCCGTCTCTCAGATCATAGACGGCTCCGCCCACCTTATTCAGACGCGCTCGATAGACCCCCAAGACCTCCTGGGGCGCACACCCATCGACGTCAAGCTCAAGAAAAACATCGCCTACCTTAAAGGAAAGCGCGTCCTCGTTACCGGCGCCGGCGGCTCCATAGGCAGCGAACTCTGTCGCCAACTCCTCGGCGCCGCCGTCGAACGCCTCTACCTCTTCGGCCACGGCGAAAACTCCATCTATCAGATCGACAGGGAGCTGCGCATCCTGCGGGACGAAGGCGTCGGCGAAAAGACCGCCCTCGTCCCCGTCATCGGCGACGTCAAAGACGGCGCCTATATGCGCTACATCTTAGGCCAGCTTAAAGCCGACGCCATATTCCACACCGCCGCCTACAAACACGTCCCCCTCCTCGAGGAAAACCCCGTCGCCGCCGTCGAAAACAACCTCTTCGGCACCGAAAACATCCTCAACGCCGCCATCGAAAACGCCGTCGGCCTCTTCGTCTTCATCACCACCGACAAGGCCGTCGAGCCCTCATCCGTCTACGGAGCCTCAAAACTCCTCGCCGAAAAGCTCGTCCTCCACGCCGGCAAGAAACTCAGCCTCCACGGCGGCGTCCGCAGGCAGTACATCGCCGTACGCTTCGGCAACGTCTTAGGCTCACGCGGCTCCATCCTCCCCCTCTTCCAGAAGCAAATCGAAAAAGGCGGCCCCCTCACCATCACCCACCCCGCCATGCGCCGCTGGTTCATGACCATCCCCGAAGCCTCAGCCCTCGTCTTGAACGCCGGCGGCTTCGGCGAAAACGGCGCCCTCTACCTCCTGGACATGGGAGAGCCCGTCGGCATCAGAGACATGGCCGAGCAGATGATACGCTTTTACGGCTACGAACCGGAAATCGACATCAAAATTGAGACCATAGGCCTGCGCGCCGGCGAAAAACTCCACGAGCGGCTCTGGGCCGCCGACGAAACCCCCGTCCGCACGAAGCAGCACAAGATACTCAAAATCGAATCGCGCGCCGGATGCGGCGGACGCGAAAGCGCCGACCTCGCCACCCTCGTCGAAAAGCTCCGCCCCATCTGCGCCTTCGACCCCGCCCAACCGGAAGCCTACCGCAACGCCGCCCTCCTCCGCTCAATGTTAGGCTAGGAGCCGGCCGTTCTTACCCTTGAACGGCTTGCTCAAGGGTAAGGATGACTCGCACAAGGGTAGGAACGACTTGCACAAGGGTAAGGATGACTCGCTCAAGGGTAAGGATGACTCGCTCAAGGGTAGGAACGACTTGCTCAAGGGTAAGGATGACTCGCACAAGGGTAAGGATGACTTGCACAAGGGTAAGGATGGTTTGCACAAGGGTAAGGATGACTTGCTCAAGGGTAAGGATGACTCGCTCAAGGGTAGGAACGACTTGCACAAGGGTAAGGATGGCTCGCTCAAGGGTAAGGATGGTTTGCACAAGGATAGGAACGACTTGCACAAGGGTAGGAACAGTTTGCTCTCACCTTGGAAAGGGATTGACAAGGTTTGCCGTTCTCCGGTAGGCTTGGCCCCAGTATCGTGCGTTGCCTTAGAGCCTGTTGCGGCGGCATAAGCGACATCGTTCGTGCCATGGAAGAAGAAAAGAGGGGATGGGGAGCTTTCAAAGCGGAGCCCCGTCTTGTCCCTATTTGTCTTTGCAATCAGGCTTCCCGATTCCTTTGCGAAGGGGAGGCGCCCGTTGTTCTTATGTACCACTTTAACTTCGGCGGCGCGGAAAGCGTCGTCCATATACAAGAAAACATCCCCTCCCTTGACGACGTCCTGTCGAATTTCGCGCCCTCCCCTCCCCTCCCCGCGCTCTTCGTCTGCGACAGCCGGACCGAACGCATCGCCCGTCGGGTCGCGCCGGACGGCGCGGGCTTCTGCGTGCTGGAGGCTGGCGAAAGCGCCAAAAGCTGGCGGAGCGTCGAAAAGACGCTCCGCAGCGCGCGGGAAGCGGGGCTGGGGCGGGACGGACTCTTCGTCGCCGTCGGAGGCGGCGTGGTGACGGACAGCGCGGGGTTTGCCGCCTCCGTCTACATGAGGGGGGCGCGGCTGGCGTTCGTCTCCACGACGTTGCTGGGCATGGCCGACGCCGCGGTCGGCGGCAAGACCGCCGTCGACCTCTTTGACCTAAAGAATTTCGCCGGCTCGTTTTACCCGGCTCAAGCGGTGTATATGCCCACGTCCGTTTTGCAGTCGCTCCCGGCGCCTGAGCGCAGGTCGGGGCTTGCGGAAATCATCAAGACGGCGATTCTGGATGGGGACGGCGACGACGCGTTTGAAGGGTTTCGCGCGCTCGAAGGTTTTATACGAAGCGACGACGCCCCGGCCCCGCCTTCCCTGTGCGAGCTCATCTCGCAGGCGGTCCGGGTGAAGGGGCGCATCGTCGAGGCCGACCCCAAGGAAACCGGGGAGGAACGCGCCCTGCTTAATCTGGGGCACACGTTCGCCCACGCGCTTGAATCTTCGGCCGGGCTGGGGAAACTTTCGCACGGCGAGGCTGTCGCCTGGGGCTTGGCGCGCTCGTGCGAACTGGGGGAGGCGCTTGGCAGGACGCCCGCGCCGCGCGGGGCACGGATACGCCGCCTGCTCGAAGACTTAAGCTACGAGCTTGCCGCCCCCCACCCCGCGATGGGGTCTCTTGACCTCTTCATGCGCTCCCTGGGCGGCGATAAAAAAAAGAAAGCCGGCGCGTTGCGGTTCGTCGTCCCCGCCGAAAGGGGCGCCGAGATAATTCAGCTTACTATGGAGAATATTGATTTGGTTAAACACATCGCGGCGGGCGCCTGTGCGTAAAAGGCATTGCTGGGCGCTTGCCTGTTTGTTTTTTATGGCGGCGGCCGCGGCCGGCGCCCAGCAAGACGATTCAGGGATTTGGTACTATGTAAAAACAATTGATTTTAACATTGAAGGGCGTACGCGCTCTTCGGCGCTCCTGCGGGCGGGCGAGTTTGCGATTGGGACGGAGTTTGCCGGCAAGGAAGCCTTGGACCGGTTTGTAAAAGAAAAAACGCAGTCGCTGATAAATCACCTTCAGTTGGAGCAGGCGCTTATAGAGTACACGGAAGACGAGCCCGACGAGGACGGGCGGCGCGGGGTCAACCTTCTTGTCTCCACCGTTGACACGACGAACTTTGTGATTCTGCCCCAGCCCAAGTTTGACTCCAACGGCGGGTTTGAAATGGCCTTCAAGATACGCGACTATAACTTCCTGGGCAACCTGACGCCGCTGGGCATCGACGTGGGTTTTCTTCTGGACGACTTTCACTTGGGCGATTTTTCAAAGGGCAAATACGCGCTGGATGTGGCGACAAACTATCCGTTTAGGGCGGCGGGCTTTAATTGGAATGTGGCTTTTAGCGCAGGTGTGGCCTACGTCGCCGGCGAGCCGTTTTCATTTAAGAATGTTACGGGTCTGTCGCTCGACATTCCCGTCAAAGACACAACGCTGACGTTTGGTTTTGATCAGGGCACGGTTATCGAAGAAGAGTATTTTATGTTTGAAAAGCAGTATCATGACGACATTTTTGAAGACATAGAGTATATGTATTCAAAGACGTATGGACGCTGGGTGGTACCGCTGGGCGTAAAGGTACCGGTTCTGGGCGACCTTGTCTATACGCCTGAGGTTTCGGGAAAGATAAACTACCGGCTCGGCGGCGTTGATTTGGGATACCGGCATGGTCCCATCCTCGGCTTAAACCATAAGATCGGGTTTGAAAAGCTTGATCGATACGGCAATTTTAGGGACGGCTTCAATGTAAGCGTGGAGAATTCCAACGAGTACAACGTCAATTTCAATGAATGGAACAACAACATAACGTTCTTAGCCATGGCGCATAAGAGGATAGGGTCGATTGCGGGCATTTCCGGCAGGCTGCGTTACAAGCAGTGGTTTAACGATCCCGGAAATTACCGCGACCGCGATAGGGCGGAAGCGGGCAATATGCTGCGCGGCGTCCTCGACAGGGCGCTTTCGGCCAATTATATGCTCTCGTTGAATTTGGATTTTCCCATTCATGTTCTTAATTTTGAGCCGGCTGCGTGGTTTAACGTCAGTTGGTTCCGTTATTTTCATTTTGAGATTATGCTTTCGCCAATCATAGACATGGCGTTCATCAACGGGAAGTTGTTTGACTATTACGGGAAGCTCATAAAAGAAACGTCGTTTGTTTCCGATGATTTTATTGCCTCAGGCGGCATTGAAATGATAGCCTTCCCGTTGAGCTGGCGGAACCTTGTGTTCAGATGCAGTTTTGCCATAAACTTCATGGAAGCGGCGAGGACGGGGAGCTTCCCTTCGGGGGATAACCGCGAAATATACATAGGACTCGATTATTCATATTAGAACGACTATTGTGATTATTGCCGGCGGTTCCGGCACGCGGCTCTGGCCCCTGTCAAGGCCCGATTATCCCAAACACCTGTTGAATCTTGCTGGGAGCGGCACTCTCTTGCAGCAAACGGTCAAGAGGGCGAAGTTCGCGGGAAGCGACGTCCTTATCGTAACGGAAAAGAGTCATGCCTGTCACATCAGCGAACAATTGCCCGGCTTTCCCTCGTCTGACATATTGATTGAGCCGGGAAGGCGGGGCACGGCAAATTGCATTTTATTCGCGCTCAACGCGCTGAAAAAACGGTGTGCCGAAGACGATCCCGTCGCGTTCATCCATTGCGACCATGTTGTGCGGGACACGGCGGGCTTTTCGGCGACGATGCAAAAAGTCGCCGCCGCCGCCCTTGAAAAACAAAAGATCGTGCTATGCGGCGTCATGCCGACATCGAATCATACGGGCTTCGGGTATATAGAAAAAGGCGATGCGGACGGGGATGCCTATCGCGTTAAAGCGTTTAAGGAAAAGCCTGATGCGGCGACCGCAAAGCAATACGTTGAATCCGGCAATTTTTTATGGAATACAGGATGCTTTGCAGGCAGCATTGCCATCTTCCTTAACGAAATAAAAAAATACTCGCCTGAATTGCAAGAGAATATGGATAAATTAAGCGCCGTCGGTGAAATCGGCTCCGGTCGGTATAATGAATGCTATCTTTCGTTCAAGAGCGGCGCCATTGATTATATGCTGATGGAAAAAGACAGGGAACTACTCGTCATTCCCGCCTGCTTCGATTGGGCGGACGTGGGGAATTTCAAAGACCTCTGCGATGTTTTGCCTAAAGACGATGACGGCAACCGCATACAGGGAGGCTCCGTCCACGCCATTGGATGTTCGGATGTTTTTGTCCGCAACGATGAAGAAAGACCCATTGCCGTTATCGGGTTAAAGGATGTCGTCGTTGTCAACACGACGAACGGAATACTGGTGTCGTCGAGGAACGCTGTTCATCAAGTGGGAGACATAGCCAAACAATTGCAAGACGGCGAGGAAGAGCGCGAATGACGGAACCCTGCTGGGATTATATAATAACACCCAAAAAAGCTCTGCTGGACATTGATGTACGCGAGATAATCCGTTATCGCGATTTAGTATTTTTGTTATTCAAGCGCGATTTTACCACACTCTACAAACAGACGATTCTAGGGCCGCTTTGGTTCGTTTTAAACCCGTTGTTCTCCACCATTGTCTACACTC
>JAITNO010000089.1 GCA_031290405.1 Spirochaetaceae bacterium | reverse complement strand
TGGCGCGGGGGCGTCGAGCGGGAGTATCCACGTGCGGGCTTCCGCGGCGTGGTGGACGCCTTTGTCGTGCGTCTGGGCTCCCAGGCGCCGGAAGTCGGCGAAGATTTCGTGGTTTGTGGGCAGCGTCCGCAGGCTGAACGCGATGTTTTCTCTGTCCTTTGAGTGTCCGGCTCCGCCTTCGCCGTGGGGGATGAGGCCGAGGCGGTAGAGTTCGAGTTCGGGGAACTTGTTGGTGTAGAAATAGGTGTGCAGGCCTCGCATTTTCTTATCGAGGATTAAAAAGGCGGCTTTGCACTGTTTGCGAAGGACTCTTGTCGCTGTGGTTGGGTCTTTCACTTTATTGAGCAATGCGGAGCATTTGTTGATGTGCACGCCGAGTTCGACCACTTGGTCGTCGGGGACGCCCCAGGCTGCGGCGTTGGTCCCTGGCTCTCCGCTGGGGTTTGGGTTGACTTCCGACAATGTGGCGACCCATGTGATTGCCATGTTCAATTTTCCTTGCCGTTTTCCGGGCATCCAGTCCATAATAAGCTCCTATCATAAAAATCTGTTGCGGCTGCGACGGCGGTTTAAGGCCGTAACAACTGCGTTTCAAACGGTAAATGGCGTTTTTCCCTCTACCGAACGCATTTCATTCGTCACGACGAACGTTTCATTCGTCATGACGAACGTTTTGTTCGTCACGACGAACGGTTTATTCGTCATGACGAACGTTTTGTTCGTCACGACGAACGTTTTGTTCGTCGTGACGAACGTTTCATTCGTCGCGGCGAACGTTTCATTCGTCGCGGCGAACGTTTCATTCGTCGCGGCGAACGTTTCATTCGTCGCGACGAACGTTTCATTCGTCGCGGCGAACGTTTCATTCGTCGCGGCGAACGTTTTGTTCGTCGCGGCGAACGTTTTGTTCGTCGTGACGAACGTTTTGTTCGTCGCGGCGAACGTTTTGTTCGTCGTGACGAACGTTTCATTCGTCGTGACGAATGAATCATCCTATCCGGCGAGCGTTGTTACGTCAAGTCCTTGTTCTTTGTGTTTGGGCGGCGGCGTTCCTCCGGTGAAGGGGGCTGGGCGAGTGGTGGGTCTGGGAGGTTTTTTTGTAGCGGCCTACGGCGCTGCGCCTTGTGCGATGGGCTTTGTGTCCGTGGGCGGCGCTCTCCCGCTTTGGGGCGCCGGGCGGGGGGGCGGGTACGACCCATCGCGCAACGAAGTGCGCGCTCAGGGGGGCGCGCCCCCCTCCTCACCCTTCTTTCTATTCGACGGTAACGCTTTTGGCGAGGTTGCGGGGTTTGTCGGGGTCGTTGCCTTTCTGGACGGCGCAGTAGTAGGCGAAGAGTTGCAGGGGGACGATCGCGAGGAGGGGGGAGAGCGCGTCGCGGGTTTCCGGGATGGCGACGATCTCGTTGGCTACGGCGTCGAAGGCCCGCTCGCCTTCGTAGGTAACGACGAGGACTTCGGCGCCGCGCGAGGCCACTTCTCT
Organism: Spirochaetaceae bacterium; assembly: GCA_031290405.1. Taxonomy (GTDB): domain Bacteria; phylum Spirochaetota; class Spirochaetia; order Treponematales; family Breznakiellaceae; genus JAITXS01. The sequence continues at coordinate 5,297 of JAITNO010000089.1, read as the reverse complement.
GATGTTCGAGATGATCTTGTCGAAGAGTGGGCGTTGCGTGGCTATGGCGACGACGAGCGTGGCTTTGTCGACGAGGGCGATGGCTCCGTGCTTGAGTTCCCCCGCGGCGAACGCTTCGGAGTGGGTGTAGCTTATCTCCTTGAGTTTGAGCGCGCTTTCCAGGGCGGTGGCGTAATCGAAGAGCCTTCCGATGAAGAAGACGCTGCGCTTGCTGAAGCGCCGCGCGGCGGCTTTTTGGAGGGCGGTTTCCTTGTCTAATATCCGGCGCACTTGCTGGGGGATGTTTGCGAGCGCGCGGAGTGTGTCCTTGCCGTCGTCGGCGCTTAGGGTTCCGCGCAGCTCGCCCAGGCGCAGGGCGAGGAGGTAGACGCACATCAGCTGCGTGGTGAAGGCTTTTGTCGAGGCGACGGCGATTTCCGGCCCGGCCCGGGTGTAGAGGACGAGGTCGGCTTCGCGGGAGAGGGTGGAGCCGACGGTGTTGGTGATGGCGAGGATGCGGCCGCCGCCTTTTTTTGCCTGGCGCATGGCGGCCAGGGTGTCCGCCGTCTCTCCCGACTGGCTTATCGCGATGAAGATGTCGCCCCCGTCGATGAGCGGGTTGCGGTAGCGATACTCGGAGGCGATGTCGACTTCGACGGCCAGGCGCGCAAAATGTTCGAAGGCGTATTTCCCGACGACGCCGGCATGGTAGGCGGTGCCGCAGGCGATGATGACGACGCGCTTCGCGGCGGCCCACGATGCGTCCAGCCGTATCTCGTCAAAGTCGATGGAGGCGGCTTCGCCTGCGCTGTGGCGCAGTCGGGAGCCCAGCGTGTTGGAAAGGGCCTTGTCCTGCTCGTGGATCTCTTTCAGCATGAAGTGGGCGTAGCCGCCTTTTTCGGCGGACTCGACGTCCCAGTCGACGCGGGTGGGCTGGCGGACGATCCGTTCGCCTGAGTCGTTGTAGAGCGCGACGCGGTCGCGATAGAGGACGGCAAGCTCCCGCTCGTTCAGGTAGCATACGTCCCGCGTGTATGACAGGAGGGCGGGCACGTCGGAGGCGAGGTAATTCTCCCCCACTCCCAGTCCCACGATGAGCGGGCTGTCCTTGCGGGCGCCGATGATCCTGTCGGGGTAGTCGCTTGCCACGATGCCCAGCGAGTAGGAGCCTTCGAGCTTCGAGACGGTTTTGAGCGTCGCGTCGAGCAGGGCGTTGTGCCCGCCGCCGGATTCGCGCGTGTAATAATAGTTGAGCAGATGAGCGACGACTTCGGTGTCCGTGTCGCTGCGGAAGGCGACGCCGCGTTCTTGCAGAAAACCTTTCAGCGCGGCGTAATTTTCGATGATGCCGTTGTGCACGACGGCGATGCGGCCTGAAACGTCGGTGTGGGGGTGCGCGTTCACGTCGGACGGCTCGCCGTGCGTGGCCCAGCGCGTATGCCCGACGCCCAGCGTTCCGGCCATGCGCTCCGTCGAAAGGGCGTTGGCCAGCGTCGAGAGGGGCCCCTTCATCTTCCGCACGGCAAGGACGCCGTCGCAGAGCGTGGCGACGCCTGCCGAATCGTAGCCCCGATACTCAAGCTTTTTCAGCATGGCGAGCAGCCGCGGCGTCGCCTCTTTATACCCTATGTAACCGGTGATTCCGCACATCGTTCCCCCTTTTTCTCCTTCGTAGAATGGCACAAGCCCCCTGACTGGGCAACGCCGACCGCCTCATGCCCGTCAATGCACCGCAAAAGGCGTGACGGACGCAACGTGCAGCCTGAAGCGCGCGTGCGCCGTCCACCGGCCGTCGGCGACGGCGAACTCAGGGAACCGCTCAAGGGCTATGCGCCCCGCCGCCGAGCCGGGCCGGTTCTTATTGGTCAGACGCAGATGCGCGCGTATCGCCTTTTTTACCGCGTCTTCCAGCGCCGCAAACTTGATGTCCCGCCGCTCCTTCGCGCCTGCCGCCCCCTGAAGCGGCGCAGTCCCCGTCGCGTTGACGCCGACCGTGTTGGAGGCCTTCCACGCGTCCATCCGATACGCTTGTTCCGGCGCCAGCGTATAATCGCTCCACACCGACAGAATCCCGTCGCCCGACCGGACATCGGTAACGCGAAGGCGCTCATCGCCAAACGGCACTGCCCCCAGCGGCGACAGTTCGACGGCCTCTTCGATCATGCGGGCGCGCTCGCCGGGCTCGTATTCAAACGTCCAGCCGTAAATCATGCCGGAAAACGCCGCCGCGCTGTCCTCCAGCGCCCAGCGGCTGGCCGTTTCACGGTCGATGGGAGAGGGCAGCCCCAAAAAAACCGCATACACGGGCTCCAACTCCACGACAACTCCCCCGCGCAAAACCTCTTCAGAAAAAATCGGCGGGAGGGCGGGCGCGCAACAAACCAGCACGGCACAACAGAAAGACAGACGACGCATATCCCTTACAGTATCGGCATCCCTCGCGGCGCGTGTAAGGGTTCGTCTTGCCCATGCGGCGGCGAAAGAAACCTTGACGGGTCCCTTCCCGCATGATAGCATGGCGGCGGATGGGGATTGGGGAAGCGGGGTGAATTCCCTCGCAAGCGCGTTGCCGCAACAGCCGGATTGCCCATGGGGAACGGACGCAGTTTGTTCCTTGCACAACCTTTGCGCATACCTAAGGAGGCGTTTATGAAAAACACAGTTAAGGCGGGCGCGGCAGTCTTCGCGATTGCCGCGCTTGCGATTGGCTCCTCGGCGTGCGACGGCGCCAAGCGCGCGGGCGGCGCGGGCGCGAGCATTGCCCGTATCGACGACGGCAACGCGGCGGCGTCGATACGGGCTCAGGCCCGCGCCCTGGCCCTGGCGTTAAGCGACGGGGAACTTGCGGGGCAGCTTATCATGGGCGGCATCGACGCCGCGCCGGCGTTGGACGCAGGCGAGCGGGCGCGGCTGGAAAGGGTTAAGCCGGGCGCGATCATGCTGTTCCGCAAGAATTTGGCGACAGACAAACGTTCGATACGGAACATGACGGCCGAGATCGCCGCCCTCTACGACGACGCGTCGGGCGGCAGAGGCGCGCCGGCCCCGTTTATCGCCGTTGACAACGAAGGCGGCGCGGTTCACCGCTTTGGCGCCGAGGTGGAGCGGCTGCCTTCGGCCTTATCATACGGGAATCTTGCCAAGATGGAGGGAGAGGCCGCCGCGTTAAAGAAAATCGGGGAGGACGCCCGCCGCGCCGCGCGGGAGATGGCCGCGCTCGGCATCAACATGAATCTGGCCCCCGTTGCGGAGCTTTTAGACGACGACAACGCATCTTTTTTAGGCGAGCGCTCCTATGGCAGCGAAAGCGATTGGGTTCGCAAGGCTTCCATCGCGTTTGTAGAGGGTATGCGAAAGGGAAACGTCGCCTGCGTGATAAAACACTTTCCCGGCAATTCGGGCGTTGACCCGCATAAAAGCCTGCCCTACCTTCGCGGCGCCGATGTGGAAAAGAAAGCGGCTGTGTTCTACGAGGTCCTCGCACAAGCGGCGCCCAGCGGCGTCATGATTTCCCACGCCGTCGTCCAGGCCTGGGACGGGGCGCGCAACGCAAGCCTGTCGCCCATCGTGATACAAGACAACTTAATCGCCAAAGGGAACTTCGGCGCCATCATCCTTGCCGACGACTTTTCCATGGGCGCCGTTTCCTCCGCCCTCTCCGTGGAAGAGAACTGCGTCGCCGCCTTAAACGCCGGCTGCAGCATGGTCATGGCCTGGCCGGCCAACCTAGCCTCCGTCCACAACGCCATCCTCGTCGGTCTGCGCGACGGGACCCTCGCGAGAAAGACCCTCGTCGACGCCGCCTCGCGGATCATCGAACAAAAGCTGCGCTTAGGCTTAATCCCCGAACCTACCGCCGCGTCAGAATGAACCCCGGTAGAGCCGGCTCAGTATATTCTTTATCTTTTGAGCGTACTCGCCGTCGCTCGCCCACGAGCCGGACAGCCCGTCGATAGTCGGAGCCGACCCCGCGCTCACATACTGACGGCGGGGGTCGACCAGCTCCCGCTTTAACGGCGCGCCCGTGGCATAAACCTTCAGATGCTGAATCTGGGCGCGCACGCCAATGCGCGGCGTAGGGAAGCGTTCCCCCGCGACGCCCGCGCCCGTGCTCCCCAGACCGCAAAAGTTATTCATATCGGGCGTTACAAGCCCGCCGTAGGAGAGGAACCCCGTTTCCAGACACATCTGGGAAAAGGCGACGTCGTGGTTCACCCCCTCGACCGCCGCCTCCTCAACATAGATCTCCGCAAAATCTTCGGCAAACTTTTTTTCTATCAGCGGGTTTGTGTTCCGCAGGAAGCGGGCAAGCGTCGCGCCGTCCATGCTTCCCTTGCCAAGAATGTGCAACGGCACGGCGGGAGGCTCGATTTTAGGCGTTTCTTTGGGGACGTTTACGGGAATGCGCGGCGAGGCAAAGGCAATGCTGCCGACGCTCTCTTCGGCATACAAGGCTTTTTTCGCCGAACTGCAGCCCAAAAAGAGCAGAACCAACATGAAGGCATAAATAAAAGCAACTCTATTCATGCCCCCATTATCGGCCTTAAAAAATTATTTCTTTTGAATTCCCAGGATCTCCACCGTATCGTCATTCTTGATGCCGGCGGCATTGCCCTCGTCGGTGTCGACGTGGAATTCACGGGTGTGGGCATCGCCGGAGCGAATAAGCACATCCTCAAAAATCAACGGGCGCGAACCGGTCGTCTTAACCGTCACCCAGTCCTTGTCCTTGACGCCGGCCTCCTTAGCCTGCGCCGGCGAAAGGTGAATGTGGCGCAACGCAATAATCGCGCCCTTCTTCAACTCCAGCTCGCCCTTGGGCCCAACCAGCTTAACGCCCGGACTGCCGTCCAAAACGCCCGACTCGCGGACAGGCAGCGAAAGCCCAATCGCGCGCGCGTCAGTCTGAGCAAGCTCAACCTGAGACTCCTTGCGCGTGGGGCCCAGCACCCGCACACCCTTGAGCGTCCCCTTAGGGCCAACAATGTCGACCAATTCGTCAGACGCATACTGCCCCGGCTGCTTCAATTCCTTTTTAACGGTAAGCTTGTGCCCCGCGCCAAAAAGCCTTTCAAGATCGGCATCCGCAAGATGCAGATGTTTGTTGGAAATGCCAACTTCTACGTTGTATCCCATTCTTTCCTCCTAAAATATAGTATTCGACCACGCTACCGTGAAACGCTCCGCCTGTCAAGAGGGCGCAGTGCCTCATTGAAAATGTAACCCAAAAAGGATTTTGCCTCATTTAGAAAATGTAACCCAAATTAAGACAGACTGTCCGTCAGAGAGACAAGACGGGGGTCAAAATGGGGTTAACA
>JAITNO010000080.1 GCA_031290405.1 Spirochaetaceae bacterium | reverse complement strand
CGGGAGAGTGTTTTTAATATCAGAAAGAGTGAAAACATTCTTGAGGAAACAGTATATCAAAAAGGGAAAATATTATATGAAAATTAAAGATGTGATGGAGTGGTTGCAGTTTGCGGAAGATGATTTTGATTCCGCCTGGAAATTAACCTTTTAGACATATACACTATGATAAAAGATGGGACGCTGGAAAGGAAAAGACACGGTGTTTTCAAGGTTGCCGGGTGAACAAGACCGCCTTCTTAAAAACTCTCAAAAAGCATGGCATCGTGTTTGACTATCATGGGGCGTTGCCCCTATGCCCCGCAGGGAGGCATTAGGCCTCCGCCCTAGGCCGCTCCAAAAGTAAAATATTTTCCCCACTCATTCGTCTACTATAGTAAGGCGGCACAGCCGCTTTCAGCCTTCCGTTCGATAAGAGAACGGGAGACGCATCATGTTTTATAGGAGATGCAATATGAACAGATTTACGTGCAAAAAACTCCGCGGCCTGGGCATCGTCGTCGCCCTCGCCGTCGTCGCCGGCTTTGCCGCCCTGGCAATGATCCTCTGGAACCGCCTCTTGCCCGACATCTTCGGCCTGCCGGCCATAAACTATTGGCAGGCCCTCGGTCTTTGGGCCCTCTCCCGCATCCTCTTCGGAGGCATAGGCGCCAGCCTCGGAACCCTCCGCAGGCACGGATTGCGCGGCGGGGACCTCCACCGCCACAACCCCCTGAGGGAAAGATGGATGGGCATGAGCGAAGAAGACCGCAAGGCCTTTGCCGAAAAAGAAAAAGACTTCCGCGCCATGTTCAACGACCGCTTTTCACAGATCGACGCATACCGCAAAGAGCACGGCGACAGGCCAAAGTCGGAGGGCGCCGATGAATAGCCCCGTCATCAGCGTGGAACACCTGACAAAACACTACCGCGGCGCCCGTGAGGCCGCCGTCGACGACATCAGCTTTACCGTCGGGGCCGGGGAGTTCTTCGCCCTCCTCGGCCAGAACGGCGCCGGAAAAACCACCGTCGTCTCCATCTTGACCACCGCCCTGTCCAAAACCTCAGGCCGCGTCGCCATCGCCGGATACGACCTCGACCGCCAGGCCCGGGACGTACGCAACCGCATCGGCGTCATCTTTCAGCGGCCCAGCCTCGACCTCGACCTCTCCGCCGAGGAAAACATCAGACTCCACGCCTGCGTCTATGGAATGTACGCCTACCGCCCCTTCTTCCGCTGGATGCCCAAAGCCTACCGCGAACGCGTCACGCACCTCGCCGAAGTCGTCGGCCTCCAGGACAAACTCTGGAAGCCCCTTAAAACCTTCTCCGGCGGCATGAGGCGCAAAGTCGAAATCATCCGCAGCCTCATACACGAACCCGCCGTCCTCTTCCTCGACGAACCCACCCAGGGCCTGGACCCCCTCAGCCGCCGCGCCCTGTGGGAATACATCAACGAAAAGCGCAAAGAAACCGGCGCCACCGTCTTCCTCACCACGCACTACATCGACGAAGCCGAAAACGTCGACGCCCTCTGCATGATCCACAAAGGAAAAATCGTCTTTTCCGGCCCACCCGCAACCCTCAAAAACACCCTGCGGCAGGAAACCCTCGAAGACGCCTACATCGAACTCTTAACCGAAGGCCAGCAAACCGGCCGCCCCGCCCTCAACACAAGGAGAGCCTAAATGACCCACAAACTCCAGCGCGAAGCCAACGTCGCCCTCACCCTCGCCATGCGGGACCTCACCCTCATCATAAAATCCCCCGCCAAACTCATCCCCGCCGTCGTCTTCCCCGTCATGCTGCTGGGAATGTTCGGCGGCCAGCTCTCCCAAAACATGGGGCGGAACATGGGCTACGACTTCAACGCCTTCATGCTCGTCGGGATGCTCGTGCAAGGCCTCTTCATGATGATGACCAACGGCGTCGCCTCCCTCGTCGAAGACCGCCAGACCAACTTTAACCAGGAACTCCTCGTCAGCCCCGCCGCGCGCACCAGCCTCATCCTCGGGAAAATCGCAGGCGCCCTCTTCACCAGCTACATCCAGTTCTTCACCACCCTCGCCATAGGCCTCTTCATCGGCGCGCGATTAAGCGCAGCCCAGCTCCTCACCCTCCTCGCCTTCAGCCCCCTCGTCTGCCTCGCCGCAGGCGCCCTCGCCGTCCTCACCATCGGCTTCATCCGCAAAAGCAGCACCGCCAGCATCGTCACCATGACCCTCACCATGACCCAAACCTTCCTCTCAGGCGCCCTCATCCCCGTCAACCACTCCACCGGCGTCATGGCCGTCGTCAGCCGCCTCCTCCCCATGACCTACTGCGTCGACCTCATGCGCGGCGTCTTCTATCAACACGGCACAGGCTCAGGCGCCGCCACCCTCCACAGCCCCACCGTCAACCTCATCATCATCGCCGCGTTCACCGTCGCCTTCCTCGCCGCCGGAACCGCCGCCTTCGTCCGCGCCGAAACCAACCGATAAGACAGCGTGAAGAACAACACCGTCGCACAAACCTTTGCCGCATACCGCGATCGCCTCCTCCGCTTCATCCAAGCGCGCACCAAACGCCTCGAAGACGCCGAAGACATCCTCCAGGAAGTCTTCTATCAGTATGCGCGCATGAACGACCTCGCCCGCCCCATCGAGCAGACCGCCGCCTGGCTCTACCGCGTCGCCCGCAACAACATCATCGACCGCCGCAAGAAGAAGACCCCCGCGCCGCCGCCCATCCAGCGCGACGAAGACGCCGACGAAGACGGCGACATCCTCGACGACATCGCCGACATCGCCTACGGCGCCCCAAGAACCCCCGAAACCGAGCACCTCCGCGCCCTCATCTTCCAGGAAATAGACGCCGCCCTCGCCGAACTGCCCGCGGAGCAGCGCATCGCCTTCGAGCTCACCCAAATCGCCGGCCTCACCGTCAAAGAAGTCGCCCGCTACACCCACACACCCATCAACACCGTCCTATCCCGCAAACACTACGCCGTCAAACGCCTCCGCGCCCGCCTCGCCCGCCTCTACGGCGACATAGTAGGCCCCGTTTAGGAGGGGGGCGCGCCCCCCTGAGCGCGCACTGCGCCCGGCGATGGGTCGTGGCAAACCGGGGCCTTTGTCGCCCCATCGCCCCCCCGCTATTTCCATCAGTTCTTCACAAACTGCGACACCATCCGCTTGAGCGGAGAAACCGTGCCAGCCGCAAACGTTCAGGACATCGTCGGCCAGGTCGAACGCTTCGTCGGCGACGGCGGCGCCAAAACCAACGAGAGAAAAGAACGCCGCGCGGTTTCGAGAGTCATTCGTCGAGGAGAATGAACCATTCTTCGAGGAGAATGAATCATTCGTCATGGAGAATGAACCATTCGTCGAGGAGAATGAACCATTCTTCGAGGAGAATGAACCATTCGTCAGGGAGAATGAATCATTCGTCAGGGAGAATGAACCATTCGTCGAGGAGAATGAACCATTCGTCAGGGAGAATGAACCATTCGTCGAGGAGAATGAATCATTCGTCGAGGAGAATGAATCATTCGTCAGGGAGAATGACCCAGCCGCGCACCGCGCATATCGTGCGCCGTGGTAGAAGGCGCTCACGCCGTGGTAGAAGGCGCCCACGCCGTGGTAGAAGGCGCTCACGCCGTGGTAGAAGGCGCTCACGCCGTGGTAGAAGGCGCTCACGCCGCGGTAGGACAATCCGAGTGGGAGGGGCGGCCTTTTTTGCGCGCGGGGCGCGGCGGGGACGCTCCCCGATGGACCTTCAGCCCTCACCTCTTACATTCTGACGAAGAGGAGTTTTACGAGGAAGAGGGCGCTGAGGGCCCAGACGGCGGGGGTGATTTCACGCCATTTTCGCTTGACCGCTTTGACGAGCGTGTGGACGATAAAGCCCCACGCGAGGCCCTCAGAGATGGAATAGCTTGTGGGAATGATCAGCATGGTGATGAAGATGGGGAGTCCGACTTCAACGTCGCTTACATCGATGTTGGAAACGGCGCCGAGCATGAGGAAGCCGACGAAGATGAGGGCGGGCGCGGTGGCGGCGGCGGGAATAAGGAGAAAGAGGGGCGAGAAGAAGAGGGCAAGGAAAAAAAGGACGCCGGTTGCGACGGAGGCAAGCCCCGTTCTGCCGCCGCTTGCGACGCCGGTGAGGGATTCAAGATAGGAGGTAACGGTGGTGGCGCCGACGAGGGAGCCTAGTATGGTGCCCACGGCGTCGGAGACGAGGGCTTGCTTGCAGTTGACGATGTTGCCGTCTTCGTCGAGGAGCTTGCCTTGCAGGGCGACGCCGGACAGGGTGGCCACGGTGTCGAATATGTCGACGAAGAGGAGGCTGAAGAAGACGACGAAGAAGTCCATGGGGCTTGCGGCTTGGAGTCCGCGCGCGACGTCGACGGGCGTGTACGGCGCAGGCGGAAGGCTGAAGGCGGTGAAGTCGGGGGGCAGGGTGGTAACGCCGAGGGGGATGCCGATGACGGCGGCGGCGAGTATGGCGATGAGGACGGCGCCGCTTACGCCCCGCGTGTAGAGGACGATGAGGATGACCAGGCCGAGGACGGCGACGAGGGGGGCGCCGGAGGTAACGGCGCCGACGGCGAGGGGCGTGCCGCCGCCGGTGTGCAGGATGCCTGCGCCGTCGAGCCCCGCGATGGCGACAAGGAGGCCGATGCCGAGTGCGGCGGCTTTCTTGATTGTTTCGGGGATTGCCTTGACGAGGGCCTGTCGTACGCCGCAAAGGGACAGGACAAGGAAGACGACGCCTTCGACGAAGACGGCGGCGAGGGCGGTTTGCCAGGTAAAGCCCATCGCGCCGCAGACGGTGAAGGCGATGTAGACGTTGATGCCCAGTCCGCTTGCCAGGGCGATGGGGAGTTTGCCGACAAGGGCCATGACGATGGTGGCCGCGCCCGCCGAAAGGGCGGTTGCGGTAAAGACGGCGCCTGCCTCCATGCCGGCGTTCGACATGACGGCAGGCTGTACGGCGAGGATGTAGGCCATCGAGGCGAAGGTGGCGGCGCCGGCGGCGAGTTCACGGGGGACTGTCGAGCCGCGCTCTTCGACGCCGAAGCGGGCGCTGAGCGCTTTTAACAGGGGGGTTTCTTGCAACATGATTCCTCCTGGGGGACTCTCGGATTGCGCCGCCTCCGCGCGTCAGGAGCGCGCGGTCGGGTCGCCCTTGGTCAATATCTCTGTGTGGTCGTCGAAGATGGCTATTGTGTGCTCCCAGTGCGCGGAGGGTTTGCCGTCGGCGGTTACGACGGTCCACGTATCATCGAGGACGTTTATGTCGCCTGACCCCATGTTGACCATGGGCTCGATGGCGAGCACCATGCCGGCGCGCAGACGGGGGTTGGGGCCGCAGCCGGCATAGTTGTGCACCGAAGGGTCCTCGTGAACGTCGAAGCCGACGCCGTGTCCGCAAAACTCGCGGACGATGCCGTAGTTGAACGCCCGCGCGTGCCCCTCCACGGCGCGGCCTATGGCGTGGAGCCGCTCGCCTGCTTTCGCGGCGGCGATGCCCTTGTACAAGCATTCGCGCGTTGCCATGTTGAGCCGGTGCGCCTCCGCGCTCACCTGGCCCACTTCAAACGTTACCGACTTGTCGCTCACAAAGCCGTCAAGGATTATGCCTGAGTCGATGCTCACCAGGTCGCCGCTCTGGAGCTTGCGCCGGGAAGGTATCCCGTGAATGACTTCTTCGTTGATGGAAACGCAGAGCGCGCCGGGGAAGGGGCACGAACGCGGCCCGTATCCTAAGAAGGCCGGCCTCCCGCCGGTCTTCTTTATCCAGCTCTGCGCCCACCGGTCAAGCTCCAGCGTCTCGACGCCCTCGCGCACGAGGGGCGCCATCTCCCCATACATCGCCGAAAGGAGCTCGCACGACTCCCGTATGCGCTCAATCTGCCGCGCGTTTTTATAGCGGATCATCTGTCGAGGCTCCGCAGGCCAAAATACCACATCGCCTTGCAGTATACCGGAAGGCCCAGCCGGGTGCAAGTCGAACGAAGGCCCCGCCTGTTAGCGTGGGAGCTGATCGCGCCCCTCCGCCTTTACCTCGTCTTCCGATGGCGCATGGCCATGCGAACCTTTGTTTGCCCGAATTCTTGTCGCCATTGTTGCATTGCATCATAGAATGAGCGACGCACTCAATTCCCCTGTTGGCCTGTTGCCTGTTGCCTCTGCGCCGCCGGCATCTGCAAACGTACGGTATCGCGAGGCTTTGCATCAGGCTCCTGGGGGGGGCGGCCGGTGGCTTCCTCACCGTCGCGGTTTTGCGTTATGCTGGGGGCGATGTTCCGAAAAACGTTGCTTCGGCGTCATGCCGTGTTTTCAGTTTTCAAAATATTCTCTCACTTTTCTTTGTGCCTGGCGTCGGGGAAGTGCCTGGCGTCGGTAATGCGCCATTTCTTTTTCCTGCAATACAAGGTTGCCCTGTTCCCGGGGAAGATTCCGCTTTCCGATGTGGACAATCCGCTGGACGCCGCCGTTCCGTTTAAGCCGGAGTGGGTTGCCGTCTATCTGGACTTTTCGACGTTTTGGATTAGGACGCAGGGCTTTCTGCTTGAAGCGTTCGGCCGGCGCGCGCTTCCGTTTGCAAGGGATTTCATCCTTAGCATGGGTGGGCTCTACCGGAAGGCCGCCGAGGTGTATGCCCGGAATGTTTCGACGACGCGGAGGCCGCGTTACTTGGGGAATCTTCGCTTTATCCTGATACACGCGGTCGACCCGCACCTGATGTGCATTCCGAGCCTTCATGTGATGGTTGTGATCCGCGCATACACGGCCTTCCGCGCGATGGTGGGGGCGCTGGGGGGAGAAGCGCGTTTCGCCGCCGAAGTTGACGATGTGCGCCGCCACGCGCTCGCCATTGCCGAATCGATTCTCTACGTGAAGCAGCACAGCGTGAACTGCATTCCCGCAGCGATGTACGCGATGACGCGTTTTGACGGGGCCCTCTTCCCGCCGGAAGAGGCGGAGCGTTTTGTGGGATCCCTGTTTGCCTCTGCCGACGGCATGGGCGCGGAGGATGTTGCCGCGATAAAAAGCCGCATTGTGGGTTTGTATGCGGAGTTCCTGCGCGAGGGCGAAGGGGCGGAGGACTGGACGGAGCCGCTCGTCGAGTTCTTGCGTCTGCGGCGCCGTCCGTAGGGCGCGCCGCCCTTATCCCAAAAACCCCTTCGCCTTGAGCAGCTCGGCGTTGAGGATGCCGCCGCCTGCCGCGCCGCGGATGGTGTTGTGCGAAAGGCCCACGAAGCGGATGTCGAACACGGGGCAGGCCCTGACGCGCCCGACGCTCACCGCCATGCTCTTGTCGGCGTCGCGGTCCTTGCCCGGCTGGGGGCGGTTTGCCTCCTCGCGGACGATGATCGGCTGCGTGGGGGCAAAGGGGAGGCCAAGCTCCTGCGGGAGGGCGCGGAAGTTTCTCCACACCTCTTTGACCTGTTCCACCGAAGGCTTTTTGGCGCCGAACTCCAGGCTCACCGTTGCGGTGTGTCCGTCGCTCACCGGCACGCGGTTGCAGTGGGCGCTTATCAGCGGCCCGGCGGCGTTTCGTATGAGGCCGCCTTCGACGGCGCCCAGGATCTTCAGCGGCTCCTTTTCGGATTTTTCTTCTTCGCCGCCGATGAAGGGCACCACATTGTCGATAACGTCGAGGCTCGGCACGCCGGGGAAGCCGGCGCCGGAGACCGCCTGCATCGTCGTCGCTATCAGGCGCTTCACCTCGTAGCCTGCTTGAAGGAGCGCCCAGACCGGCATCATATAACTCTGTATCGAACAGTTCGGCTTTACCACGATGAAGCCCTTCGTCCAGCCCCGCGCCTTCTGTTGCAAGGGGATAAGGTCGGTGTGGGCGGCGTTCACTTCGGGGATGAGCATCGGCACATCCGGCGTCCAGCGGTTCGCCGAAGCGTTCGACACGACGGGGATGCCCGCCGCCGCGTAGGATTCCTCAAGCCCCAGGATGGCGTCCTTGTCCATTTCGAGCGCGGAAAAGACGAAAGCAAGCTCGCCGCGCTTTTCAGCCGCCGCCGCCGCGCCGACGTCGTTTGCGTCCTGGACGGTGATGCCGTCAATCAAAGCCGCCTCGTAGCCTCGCCGCAGATGCCAGCGCCCGGCGGCGGCCTCGCCATACGTTTTGCCTGCGCTCCTGGGCGAGGCGGCGAGGTACTTTACCTCGAACCACGGATGCCCCGCCAGCAGCGCGATGTAATTTTGCCCGACCATTCCCGTCGCGCCGAGAATGCCTACTGGAATCTTTGACATAATTCCTCCTTTTATGGATCTGACGATACCACACGAGGGAGCAAAGGGCAATAAGCGGGGGGGGAAGAGGGCGCCTCGCTTGATTCTTTCCCCCGTTTCCCGTTACCGTAGGCGCGAGGAGCCTGTATGAAAACAGTGATCGCGTATTATTCGTATGAGGGGCACACCGCGCTTGTCGCCGGGGAGCTTGCGAAGTTGCTTGACGCCGACCGTCTAAGGATAGAAACCCAGGACGAGAAAGAACGCACGGGGCTTTCAAAGTACCTCTGGGGCGGAAAGATGGTCTTTACGGGGAAACGCCCGCCGCTCAAGCCCCTTGCGCTCGACGCCCGACAGTATGACCTCATCGTGCTCGGAGGGCCGATTTGGGCAGGAAAGCCCGCGCCCGCCCTGCTGAGCTTTGTGGACAAGGCCGGCATCAAGGATAAGAAGACGGCGTTCTTCCTCTGTCACCTGGGGGGGCCGGGCAAAGCCGCAGAAAGCCTAAGCTCCGCCCTCGCCCTGTCGGGCACCACGGTCGTCGGCGACATCGATCTGAAGAACGTAACGGAAGGATCCCTCCCCGCCCTTGCCGAAAGACTGTCGGCATGGGCGGAAAGGCTTAGACTCGTGTGCTAACGAGAGGCGGGCGCCTTAGGGCGTGTTCTGAAGCTTTTCGATAATGCCGGACAGGGCTCTCTTCACCGGCGCGTCTTCGGGGAGCGCAACGAGGGGCTTTCCCGCCGCGTCATACTGATAGACCATGTCGTCCTGCGGCAGCACCCCCAAAAGAGTAAGCTTTTGAGCGGCAATCTCTTCCTTAACGCCGTCGTCCAGCACGCCGCCGGGAGCGCGGTTTACGATAAGCAGCGTCTCCTTCACCTGAAGTTTAAGGTCGATAACCATCTGGGCGATCCTGCCGACCGCCTGAATGCCGCGCCTCGAGCAATCGCTCACCAGGAGGATCAAATCCACCGGCGGCAATATGCCGCGGCTGATGTGTTCCAGCCCCGCCTCGTTGTCGACGACAAGGTATTTGTAATTCTTGTAATACTTCGCCACCTGGTCGCGGAGGATGTCGTTGACATAGCAGTAACAACCCTGCCCCTGTCCGCGCCCCATCACCAGAAGATCGAAGTTGTCTTCCTCAATGATGGCGTCGTTGAACTTATAAATTGCGTATTCCTTTTTCGTCATCCCCGTTGGGATGGGACTGGGAACGGCAACCTCGGCGCGGGCGATATCCTCGCGAATATCCGCCAGCGTCGTCTCGATCTCCACACCGAGCACCTCGTTTAAGTTTGAATTGGCATCGGCGTCCACCGCCAAGATGGGCCCCTTCCCCGATTTCGCAAGATAATTAACCAGCATCCCGCAGACGCTGGTCTTCCCGACCCCGCCCTTTCCGGCAAAAGCAATTGAATATGTCATGGCGTCATGGTAACGCATAGGGCGAAAAAAATCAAGCGGCGAATGCAAGCGCTAAAATCTTTTGCAAAAACCTCCGATGATATACCATGCCGGTAAAGAAAAAACCCGTAAAAAAAGCAGAGCGCGAAACCCCGCACGTTTTTGACGGAGCATTCAAACAGCTCATGCGCCTGTCCAACAAGGCAACAGTCTCGTTCATCAACGGGATTTTCGGAACGAGGCATCCCCCTGACAGCGAAGTCGTCCATCTGAACATCGAAACCGTAAACGGAAAGATGCGCCGCAGACTAAGAGACGCCATGCTCGAAATCAACGGCGTCCC
>JAITNO010000077.1 GCA_031290405.1 Spirochaetaceae bacterium | reverse complement strand
GTAAGGTTGACCGCGTTCGCGTCCGCGCCGTTGAAGGCGTATACGCCCGGCTCCTGCCTCATCGGCTTCTGCGGGTCGGTGAATACGTTCTGGCGCAGCCCGTAGAGCGGGTTCGCCTTGGCGTAGTCGATGCCGCTCAACAGGATGATCGAGCCGTACTTTAACGTGAAAACCGCCGTGAGGGCCACTTCGCACTCGTGGTTGCCGCCGGCAAGCTTGCCGACGTTGACGATGCTCGGATAGCCGAAGGTGCGGTCGTTGTCTTTCAGCGCCGCGCGGCGGATGGCCACCGCATTGCCGAAGGCTTCTTTAATCGACGCCGTGCCGACGTCAAGAACAAGGTTCTTGTTGCCCGCCGCTTCCAGCTTCGCAACCAAGTCGTAGAGCGCGTCGATGTTCTTCGCGCCGACGCCCAGGACGACGCCCGCTTCCGTGGCAATCTTGTTGAACTCGTCGACGTTCGACTCGTTCGCGCCGTTGAGGATGGGCTTTACGTCTTTGGCGATGGCAAGAGCCTCTTTCGCCGCCGCCGCGTCGCTCACGTTCAGGATGAGCAGGCGCGCCGCGTTTGCGCCAACCTTCGCCAGCTTGTTCTCCGGCAACGGGAGGGCGTCTTTCGCCTTCTTCACCGCGTCGAGGAACTTCGCCTTGTCGCCTGAAAACTCCACGTTCAGCACATCGGCGTACATACGCTCGCCAATGCGGAGGTAGTCAATCTTCTTCGCCTCCGCAATCGCCGCGTCAGCCTTGTCCGCCGGAATGTTCACGCCGAAAAGCGACCTCGAGACAAACGTCTTCTCGTGCCTGTAGAGAACCGTTTCCCCGCCGAGCGTGTACTCCCCGTTCCCCGTGCCGACCTTTATCGACTTCATCGGGGGGGCCGAGGCCTCGCTCAACTTCGCCAGATCCTCCGGCTTAATGCTGGGGCACTTGCCGATCTCAATCTTGCCGGCCGCAACGTCCATGCTGAAAGCCATGCAGGTAGGTTTACCGCACGCCTTGCAGTTTGTTTTGGGAGTGAACTTAAAATAATCCAAACCTTTTAGAGCCATATTCTTTCCTCCTTATACCAATGCCGAAACGAGGCCGGAAATAGTTTCGACCGATTTCGGATGCCGTAAAATCACCGCATTGCTTCCCGCCGCGACGAGGGCCGCCGCCGTAGTGATTTCCATGTCGATGCCGCGCTGTTCTTGCGGACCCCAGCCTTCCGGCGCGTCCGCTTCCGCGGTAACCGCTTCCTTGACGCCCCATGCTTCCTGACCCGCCGGCGTAATAATCGGCACCTGGAGGAACGCGTCGTTCTGGGCAAGCGCCGCAGCCTTGATGCGGTCCATCGTCGAAATCAGGTACTCGAAGCCGTAGCCGGCCGCAGCCTGTCCCACGTTTGCGATAACGTTGTCAAGCTCAATCCCCGCCTGCTTAATCACCGTGTTAAGCTGTTTACAGAGATTCAAGTCGACCGCCGACTCAGCGCCGATCTTCCCGTGGTACGCCTGCACGACGCCAACCGCAATCTGCTTGTAGTTAGCCTCTTTTGCCGAGATGAAGAGGACGTTCTTCCCCTCCAGCGACTCGGCAACCTTGTTGAAGAGCTGAGCGTCCTTCTCTTCATTCTTGCATCCCTGCACGACAAGCGGCACAGGCGCTATCGCGTCGGCAACCTCCTTGGCAAGCTTGACGCACTCTTCGATGGACTTGTTGTCCCCGTTCGGGTCGGCGCTCTCAAGATAGAGCGAAACAAAGCTGGCGCCCTTCGCACCGGCCGCCTTCTTCGCAACCTCGGGAATCGACTTGGCGCCCTCATAGAACTTTGCAAGTCCAGGCAGGTCCCTATTGGGCCCCTTGTCGGACACTTCAATCCCCACCTTAGGCGGATTCTTGATTGGATCGTCAAAGCCGTACAGAGGGTAGACGCTTTCGCCCCCCAACTTAACAGCCTTGTCGCCAACGCCAATCGCTACTTCCCTAATAGAAGCATTAAACTTCTGCGGAACTCGTTTTAATGGCATAACGGTTTCTCCTTAAATAATTAATTTTTGTCTAACTTCTTAGACCCTTTCCATTCTCTCATAGAAATCGCCATCCGTCAAGAGTTTTTTTTGCGCCCCCCATAAAGAGAAGGGGGGAGGAGTGGGGAGCCCAGCCTCCCCACTGGCCTGGCCGCCTTCCCATCTCAAAGAGTCGGCTTCGACTCTTTGAGAGTCAATCATTCCACTCAGAGACGAAAGGTTTCCACTCAGAGCAGAACGAGTTCTGTTCTGAGTGGAACAATCGGAGCTCGGAGCCTCGACATCGGAGCTCGGAGCCTCGACATCGGAGCAAAAAGCCTCGACATCGGAGCTCGGAGCTTCGACATCGGAGCTCGGAGCCTCGGCATCGGAGCAAAAAGCCTCGACATCGGAGCTCGGAGCCTCGACATCGGAGCTCGGAGCCTCGACATCGGAGCTCGGAGCCTCGGCATCGGAGCTCGGAGCCTCGACATCGGAGCAAAAAGCCTCGACATCGGAGCTCGGAGCTTCGACATCGGAGCTCGGAGCAGAATGACTGACTCTCCGAGTAGAAAGATTGACTCTCGGAGAGCCAAAGCCGACTCTCCGAGAATCAACGCCGATGCCCCGAGAGCCAACGCCGATGCTCCGAGAGCCAACGCCGATGCTCCGAGAGCCAACGCCGATGCTCCGAGAGTCAACGCCGGCTCTCCGAGAGTCAAAGCCGGCTCTCAGAACGTCGAAGAAGATGTCCCACTCAGAGACGCCCAGACGACCAGGCGCGCAGGAAGGGCTTGACGCCAATCGGCGGGTGTGGTATGATGGAAGAATGAGGGTCAGTTGTTTTTGGATGGCAGTGATTTTTCTTGCTTTTGCGTCATGCGGCTCGACCGAAGGCAAGACCGACAAACGCGCCGACGGGGTGGATGCGGCGGCGGCGGCAAACAAGGCGCTTAACGGCGTTAAAAACGATTCGGGCTACAGTTTTGACCCGAACACCATTACAAAAGAGGAAAAAGAGTTGGTCAGGGTCGATCTGGATGATTTTGTGAGGAAATTGAACGTTACCATCAGGCAAAAAAAGTACAATGTTTGGCTTGCCCAGCTGACGCCCCGGTATCAAGCGTATCTTTCGTCCAAAGAAAATCTGCAGCAGGCGTCGCAGGCGGACAGATTGAGGACGAAGAACATCGTCTTGAAAACGTTGTTCGATTACTTCGTCAATGTGGTCGTTCCTTCGCGTTCAAACGGACGGGTGGACGACATTGAATTCGTCACTGAAGGCAAGGTTAAGGCCTATATGAATATAAACGGACAGCGCTTGAGGCTTTATGAATTGGAAAGGGTCGGAGACTCTTGGAAGGTTTCAAATTAAACGGAAATTTTATTTTTATTAAAGGAGTGTTATATGCGTTTTTTTGCATGGATTTTCGCGGTTCTGGTGTTTTTAGGTGTATCGGCTTTTCCGGCTGCGGCTCAGGAAAAAGAATTATCGGTTGAAGAGTCGTATCTTCAAGAATCGGTCGCTGTGTCGTTGATCCGAGAACAGGCGCGGTCGGAGGACCGGGATGGCAAGCTCCTCGCGCTGGATTACATCAAAGAGTACATGGACGACGGCAATAAAACCGACGACGTCCGCGCCGTTCTTGAGTCGCTTTCGCTCGAGGGAAACCTTAATAAAACGCGCTCCGAGGGCCGCGTTATGAATAATTTCCCAGACATTCGCATCAGGGCCCTCGAGTATTTGGGCGAACTCGGCACAAAGGAAGCGACCGATTCCCTGATTAAGGTGATGTTCGTCGACGACGAACCTGCCGTGCTTACCCAAGCCGTCCGTTCGATTACAAAAATCGGCATCAACGACCAGGGGCGGCCGTTGACCATCATCAATTGGATTTTCAGCCGGTTTAACGCGGCCGCGCCGGACAATCGTCTTGCCCTCGCCTTTGTCGACGCCGTTGAAGCGTTCGCCTCCTCGACGGACGGCGACCAGGAGGAGAAGCTGGCACGGGCCTCGGCGCTCGAAACGGTGAGGAACATCTCGGCAAATCATCTGTATATCTCGGCCGTCAGACAGAGGGCGAGAAACGTGATGATGAAGTTCTATAAAAACGGCGCGGATGGCAATTCGGGGAAATGACAGACTCATTCGGCCGCTCTTGTGCGCGGGCGTCGCGCCGACGGCCGCGCTGGGCTTTTTCCTTTCAGGCGGGGCGGACGGCATAAGCGGCAAAGTCGCGCTTGTGTGCGCGTCCGCCGTGCTGATTTACCTCGCCGCGTGGGCGCCCTTCCTCTCGAAAAAGCCCCTTTCCAAACCGATTGCGCTGTTCAGCGTGCTATTCTATGCGTTCACCTCCGTGCTGATAGACCTGCTCTTCTGCAACGATGCGCTGCCGTCGGTCGCCGCGGCAATCGTCCTCCACGCGGTTCTTGCATCAGTCTATGTTCTAAACGTCTACTTGGCGTCCCTCGCCGGTGGGCGAGCCTAGTTCCGCACATCCTCCCGGAAGGTGATTTTTTTGTTGCGGACGTCGCCGGGGACGGCGGCAACCCTGCCCACGAACGCGCCGTAGATTTCGCCGTCGTCCGTCCATTCGCCGCCTTCGGCCAGAAAGAGTTCTTCGGCCCTCCGGTGCGCTTCGAGTATCTTGCTAAAGTGGAAGCCCTGCGGCGTCTGGGCCAGGCTAAAGCGGGAGCGGGCAAGGTGCCGCCTGACGAAGGCGCCGTCGTCGTCCAATTCTTTCGGCGTTTCCGAGCACGGCAGCGTGGGGATTGCCGCGCCGTGTTCGATTGCCGCGTCGATGACGCGGCTTATCAGCGCGTTGTCGACCCAGGGGCGCGCGCCGTCGTGAATCAGAACAAGGTCGGGGCGCTCCTCCCCCGGCGCGTCGAGCAAGAACAGGGCGTTGCGGACGGAGGCGCGTCTGCACCCCCCGCCGGGGATAAAGAAAAGCTCACCCTTATACCCGCTAAGACGGGGCGCGCCGATTGCCTTCCGCGCGGCTGTTTCGCCGATTTCTGCTTTTACCGGATGAACGACGACGATGGTCAGGATGCGCGGGTCGGAGGCAAAGGCGGAAAAGGCCGCGCCGAGGACGGACTGGGGCGGGACGGAAACGCCCGCCTGAGGCGGCAGGGGGAGGTATTCTTTCTTGCCCCCCCCGCCCATGCGGACCGAAGAGCCGGCGGCAACGATGACGGCGGCAATATTCATCCTAAGCGCCTCAATACAAGGACGCGCATGGCACGACGCATGAGTCAATCGGCGCGTCCATAAGGACGCGCATGGCATGACGGGGGCGGCACACGGCTACTTCTTTTCGAAGCGCTCCAGGATCAGCTTTTGAACCTCTGACCTGGGCTTCTTCAGCGAGCAACCGATTTCGTCCTCGAACAGGTTGACGGCTTGGTCGTAGAGTTTGCGCTCCATTATCGGCAGGTCCTTTACCTTGCTGCGATAGTAGAGCGAGCGCACGATGGAGCCAATGTCCAGGATGCCTCCTTTTTTAAGGAGGTCAAGGTTTTGCTGATAGCGGAGCTTCCAGTCCGAGGTGTTCGGCTCGAAGGCCTCGCCGATAAACTCAAGCGCGCGTTCGGCGTCCTCCTGCGGCACTATGGCCCGCAGCCCCAACTCTTCGGCTTTGTCAACCGGAACCATCACCGTCATGTCAGTGCGTTCAAGAAAAATCGTGTAATAAGGGATTTTTTCACCCTTAAACTCTTTTTCTTCGATTTCTTTGATCAACCCTACGCCCTGACTGGGATAAACTATTTTTTGTCTCAGTTTGTATGTGTATTTACTGTCGTTCATCGGACAAACCATAGCCTAAAAGAATTATATTTTCAAGGGAGTCTCAAGCTATCGATGCAAGATTCCGATAATCGTAGAGAGAGTCTACACACATTCACGGAGGAGTGTTACATGAAAAGGATTTTTGGCTTTGTACTGATAAGCGCCCTGTGCTTCGCCGGCTGCGGAAGCGCTCCCGGCAGGAATGCCCAACCGGCCTTTTCGGTCGGGGACAGCGTGAGCGTGACCGGAGGCGAATACGCGCCGGCGCAGGGAACGGTGGTCGCCGTCGTTCTAAACACGAACTCGTACAGGGTCAGACTTGAAACCGCTGAAAATCCGGTAACGATTCGCTCCTCTTTGTTGCGGCGTTCGTCTGCGTCGTCCCCGTCGTCCCCGTCTTTGCCGTCCGTCCCGTCGCCCCCGCCGGCCGCCTCCGCCGCCGCCCCCGCCATCCCGGTTTCCACCTCAGTTCCCCTCCCCACCGCCGCGCAGCCGCCCGTTCCCGCCGTTCCCGCCGCGCCGGCAGCCCCAGGCCGGCCGCCGGCCGCCATTCCGCCGCCGGCCGCCCCCGCGAGGCAGAGCGCGGCGGCGCTGGCAGGCACGGCGAGGCGGATTGCCGTCCTTCCCATCGTCGGTTTTGACGAATACACGGCGGAAACCATCGCCTGGCACCTGGCCAATCAGAACGCCATTCACGCCAATTTCAACGTCGTCCCCATCACACCGGTGATACGGAAAAATGTGCTGAACGAACAGTCCTACGTCTCATTTTTCGACGCGGGGGAAGGCGTGAACGCCGATTACATCATGGCAAGTTTTTCGCGGACCATCGGTTACGATAAAATCTTTTTCACCGTCGTGCTCGACGCCCGAACGCGGCAGCAACTAGCCGGCGACTACCGCAAATACAACGACATTCAGGAGCTCTCCGCGTTTTTCCCGCAGATGACGAAAAAAATCATGACCGTCGTTACGGCCATCGCCGCGCGCCCGACGACGGACGTCCCCCTTCCCAAGCTGTCCGTCGAGCTTATGGCCGTTCCGCCAAAGGGAATCAATAAGAGCGACGCCGCCGTGCTTACCCAGCTTTTTGCGATACAGGTTGCCAACACCAACAAGTACAGCGTGTTCCCCCGCATCGAAAACATCGACGCGGCGCTCATCGACTATGAAAAAAGACGGGCGGACGCGAGCAAGACGTTTGTCGGCGACGTGGATTTAACGCCGACGGACTTCGTGTTAAGCAGCAAAATCGCGATCTACGACTCAAAGAACGAGATACTCGCCGAAATCATCGGCATCGAGAACGACGTTCTTAAAAAAGGCGCCCACATCGAGTTCAACACGATCGAGGAAACCCCCGACATACTGAACAAACTCGCCGCCCAACTGACAAGCGCGCGCTGATCTTTTTTGCAGCGGCCTACGGTTTTTTTGTAGCGGCCTACGGTTTTTTTTGCGCCCTACGGGGCTAAGCCCCCAGCAATAGGCTTTTTGTCCGCAAGCCGCCCTCCCCAGCTTTCAGCTTTGTTTTAGTAAAGAGGAAGAGAGGAGGAGGGGGGCGCGCCCCCCTGAGCGCGCACTTCGTTGCGCGCTACCCCTCCAGCGGGGGGCGCCGCCCCCCGCAACGCCCCCCGCTGGAAGGCCTGAGGCCTCCCAGACCCACCCGTAGCCTGGCGCACCCCCCCCTCTTGACAAAACCAAAAACCCATGAGACAATAGACCCACTATGGTAGAAAAAGCCCAGACGACTGCGCCTGCTATGAGCGCCCCGACCCTGACCGTTGCCCTGTTGCCGGCGGCTGTTGTGGAGGGGGCTTTTCTTGTTGCTTTTTGCCCTTACCTTTTTGCCCTTAAAAGAAAAAGCTTGACAGCCCCGCACAATCCATGCGATAATGAAACCATGATGATTGAAAGTATCCGGGCCGCCGCCCCGACCCAGTACGTACCTGTAACGCTGACCGCTGACGTACACGCGTACACGCGTACACGCGTACACGCGTACACGCGTACACGCGTACACGCGTACACGCGTACACGCGCGATTATATAACCCCAACAAACTCTGTCAAGCCCCCATCGACGAAACACCCTCCACAGGCTCTGCGGAGGGTGTTTTGACGCCTCAACGAACACGTGTAAACACGGGCCGCCGCGCCCTTAA
>JAITNO010000052.1 GCA_031290405.1 Spirochaetaceae bacterium | reverse complement strand
GTCGAGGTAATCGCCGTCGCGTATCGCCGAATGGCAGGCGATCGTCGCCGCCCAGCGTTCGGCGATATTCTCCCCCGCCGTGCGGAGGTTTAAGAGCTCGCGGACGGTTTGGGCGTCGCCGAGCCGCCAGAGGACGGGGAGCGCCTCTATCCTCCAGGTGCCGTTTTCCCCCTCGATTACCACGCCCAGGCCGCGCAGGCGCTCCCTTTCCCGAGCGAGGAACGCGTCGTCTTCTCGGCTTTCGGTGGTGAATGGGATGGGGGCCAACAATTCCTGGCGGGGAATCGGCTTTGAAAGGAGCCTGTCGTAGAGTATCCGCTCGTGCGCCGCGTGTTGATCGATGATGTAGAGCCTGTCGCCCCTTTCGACGAGGATGAAGAGGCCGAACGCGCGCCCGACGTAGCGAAACGCGGCGTCAGGCGGCGGCGGCGCCTCCAGCGCCAGGCCCGCCTCCCCGTCCTCGTCGACAAGCTCTTCTTCTGCGGGGCAGTCGCTTTGCGCGCTTTGCCCCGTCGGCCCTTGCTTAAAGAAGCCCCCTCCGCTGTGCGAAGGCCGAAAGACAGAGCTAGCCGCGCGGGAGGCAAGCAACGCCCGAAAATGATTGCGGAGCGTCTCCGTGATTGCATGATGAATCTCCGCCGAACAGGCGAAGCGCGCCTCGCGTTTTGAAGGATGGATGTTGAAGTCGGCCAAATGGGGTTCTATCTCTAAAAAGACGGCCCCCACGGGGTGGCAGCCGTTGGGGAACGCTCCCTGAGTGCCGTATTCGAGGGCTTGCTGGAACGAAAAGTCGTTAATCCGTCTGCCGTTTGCGAAGATAAACTGATCCCTCCGGTGATTGCGGAAGATCTCCGGCCCGCCAAAGACGATGCTGACGGCAAAGCCCTTGCCGAGGGCTGCAATCTGATGCAAAAAGACGCGCTCCCGCCCGCCGTCGGCGCTTAACACGGCGTCGGCAAAGCGTTCTTTGTAAGTTGCCGCGACGGGGAAAAAGAGCCGCAGTTTGCCGTCCTGCGCATACCGAAAGCCGATGGCCGGGAAGGCAAGGGCCTTTTCGATAAAGACTTGCCGGCAGAGCAACGCCTCGCTGCCTTCGCGCTTTAGAAAGCGTTTGCGGGCGGGGATGCTTTCAAAAAGGCTTTTCGCGCGAACGCTGCTTCCCCGCGTGCGGCGGGCGCTTTCGATGCGCGCCTCGCCGTTGCCGGGTCCGACGGAGAGGAGCCAGCCGGTCTTGCCGTCTACGCTGGTTAAAATCTCGAGGCGGGAGACGGCGGCGGCGGCGGCGAGGGCCTCCCCACGAAAGCCCAGCGTCTTTGTCGTCCGCAAGTCGTCCAAGCTCCGTATCTTTGACGTGGCGTGGGTCTTGAAGGAAAGCTCGAGGTCTTCCCGTTCCATGCCGCAGCCGTCGTCGCTTACTTCCACGAGCCGCGTACCGCCTTCTTCGACGGCAAGCTCGATGGAGAAGCCGCCTGAGTCTATGGCATTATCGATGAATTCGCGGGCAAGGGAGGCGGGGCGGTCGATGACTTCGCCGGCGGCGATCTTCCGCGCTTCTTCGGGCGGCAAAATCCGTATGGCGGAGCTCATCAGTCTTCTGCGTCAAAGAGGGACAGCTCGGGTTTTTCGCTTGCTTTGTCTTCGGGATTGTTCATCAGTTGTTCGATGCGGCTTTCCACTTTTTCCAGGTCCTTTTCCAGCGAGCGGGCAAGCTTGACGCCTTCCTCGAAGGCGTCAAGCGCCTCGTCCAGCGGAATGTCGCTCGCGCGAACTCTCTCACCCAGTCTTTCCAGCTTTTCCAATCTTTCTTCAAAATCTTTCATAGCAACTCCGTGTGTGCCGCGAATGCGCGTTGCGCCAGCTTACACCCTTCCCCATAAAGACGCAAGTTCGACGACGAGCTTTGTTGCCAGAACCATGTCGTCCAGCGCGACCCATTCGGTTTTACTGTGGAAGTTCCGCCCGCCGGTCCAGACGTTCGGCGTGGGAATGCCGAGTTCGCTTAAGCGCGCGCCGTCGGTGCCGCCGCGAATCGGCTTGAGCTTCAACTCCAGTCCGAGAGAGGCGGCGGCGGCGCACAGCTTTTCCTGGACGATGGGCGCGCCGTCGATCTTTTCCTTCATGTTTGCGTAGGAACTCTTTGCTTCGACCCGCGCCGTTCCGGCGGGAAACTGAGCCTCGACCGCGCGGGCAAGCGCGTCGATTGCCGCCAGGCGCCGTTCCATGCCATCGCGCGAAAAATCGCGGAGGATCAGCTCGGCGTGGGCCGTCTCTTGATTGCCGCCGATTTCCATCAGGCAGTAGTAGCCGTAGTAGCCGTCCGTCGCTTCGGGGCTCTCCGAACGGGGGAGCATCGCCGCAAAGCAAGAAGCCATTAGCGCGGCGTTTACCAGGATGCCCCGCGCCGCGCCCGGGTGGATGACCTTGCCGGAAAAGTATACGTCGACGGTGTAGGCGTTAAAGCACTCAATCTCGATTTCAGGCACTCCGCCGCCGTCGAGCGTATAGCAGAATTGCGCCTTTATTTTGTCCTGGGGGAAGCAGGGCAGGCCCTTCCCCGTCTCTTCATCGGGCGAAAAGACGATTTCCAGCGCGGGATGTTCGACTTCAGGGTGGCTGACTAAGAGCTCCGCCGCACAGACGAGCTCGGCGATGCCCGCCTTGTCGTCCGCGCCCAGCAATGTCCGCCCATCGGTGTGGATGATCGTCCTGCCTTTTTGCGCGGCGAGTTCCGCGTCTTTTCGGGGGTCGAGCCAGGCTCCGCCTGACAATTCGACCGGCCGCCCGTCGTAATCCCTTTCGACCACAGGCTGAACGTTTTCGCCGCTCACCTCGCTGGAGGTGTCCAGGTGGGAGAGGAAGCCGATCGTCGGCAGCGCGGTATCCTTCGCCGTCGACGGGAGGCGGGCTATCAGGTAGCAATGTTCGGTGAGTTCGAGGTCGCAGACGCCCAGCGAGCGGAGCTCGGCCTCCAGGAGCCGCGCCAAATCCCATTGGCCCTTCGTCGTCGGCGTTTCCTCGCGTTTCTTGTCGCTTGTCGTCCAGACTTTCGCGTAGCGGATGAACCGTTCCTCGAGCGCCGCCCGCAAGGCCGCATCGTCAAAGATATGTGCGTTTCTCATGGGGCCATTATGCGAAGAACGGTGGGGGGCTGTCTAGCGTCTGGGAGGGTGGAGCGGGGGGCGACTGGCGCCCCGCACCTCCGCGTAGAGCTCGTCCTCCGCGCCTCCGCGTGAAAGAAAACGCCCCCGGCCTATTGCCAGGGGCGTTCCTCTAAAGTCTTTCCCTATGCCCGCTGCCCCCTAGAACTTGCGGGCGCACGCCTTCGCTCTTAAACAGCAGCAACTTTAAGTTCCTGGCGGACAAGACGCTTGAGAACTTCGGCGGGGGTCGTGTTAGCTATCCTCGCCTTGGTAGCGAGGCAGTCGGCAGTGAAATCATCCACAAGTATCATACGGAATGGTTTGTTTGCCATGCGGTTCTTGCTGGGGTCAACTGCGGGCGGGTTTCTGGTGTAGTATTCATCCAAGTCATCCGCTTCTTCATCAGTTATCATGTTCATACTCTTCTCCTAACTAGTTAGTAACGAAAAATTCGCATTTCCACAAGCCATTGCGTGAAATACGTTCATCGTGTTGTCGCCGGATTCATTATACAAGACTTCAAGCGGATTGCCTTTTGAGTCAAACCCGATGAGCAGTCGCTTGCTTTCATCCTTCTCGTCCGCCATACCATCGTACCGGGCAGTTGCGAATGCCCATTCAATATCCTCAAAGCTACAGCCGTGTTTGAATGCCGACGGCTTGCAAACAACTTTCGGCTCCATATCCCTACTCTACCCCCCCCCTGCCTCCGCCGTCAAGCTCTCTCACAAAAAGAAAGCCCCCGGCCTATCCCCAGGGGCGTTCCTCTAAAGTCTTTCCCTATGCCCGCTGCCCCCTAGAATTTGCGGGCGGCGCCTTAGGCGCTTTTAGCGATGATTTGCTTGCGTACCATTTCGCCGATAAGTTCCGTGGGACTTTTCTTGGTAGCGAGCGCCATCGTCAAGAGATAATCCTCGGAAATGCGGTCAAGCGCCACCATGCGAAAGCCCAATCGGGTGGTAACGCCGCCTTTGCTGGGGTCAAGCTTGGGCAGATTCTTGGTGTAATACTCGTCCAGAGCATCTGCTTCTTCGTCGGTCATGTCTGTCATAGGTTCCTCCTACTGGTCTAATAATGAAAGTAACGCATTCCGGCATTTCATGGCGTGAAATACGCTCACTCGCTGGTCGCCGAGGTCGTTGTACATCACTTCAAGCGGGTTGCCGCGAGTGTCGAAACCGATGAGCAGATACCGGTTGCCGTTGCCTTCCATAAAGCGGTCATAGCGAACGGTATTGAATGCCCATCTAATGTCGGACTCGCTTGCGCCATGCTTAAAAGCCGATGGCTTACAAACGATGTTCAGTTCCATGTTTCCAGCGTATCACACTCCCCGGCCTTTTGTCAGCGCCTTATCCCCAAACAAAGAGGGCGAGGCCCCGAAAGGCCCCGCCCTCACACGCTAAAAGCGCTCTTCCCTATGCGCGCTGTCTGCTAGAACCGGCGCATGGCGCGAGTTTTAACATTATCGTTGTTAAAAGGCAGATTCAGTACTTCATTGTAGTAGGTGGGGGAGTCAATTCTCGGTAGACGCGCATAGTCGGGACCCTGCTGGGTTGAAGACCATACTCTATAAATATCCCCTATATTTTCAATCTTCACCTTTACTTCAGCATAGCTTGGCAAAAACCAGTCGCTATAGCCATTAACTACAAGGGCATCGCAATAATTTGCCGCCGAGGATGTCGGGCTTGTCAACCCTGCCGCGGCATGCGCCGCTACTATGGCTGCGGTGTTACCTGGCCCCGTTCCGATAGCGAGATAATTGCCCGTGATGTTTTTGGCAGGGGTAGCGTTGAGAGTGTTATTGCCAGTGGCGTTGATGACGCCGCTATCTTTGGTGCCCCACGCCATAATGGCGCTAAGCTGCGGGGATGATTCCAGGTAGAACCAGTCCCAGCCCTTGGAGGCTTTCTCCGCCGTTGTTGCCACATAGCAGATTGTGCCGCCGGCGGGGCCGGTGTCGCCGATCGCATAGTGCATCTTCCACTGGGCGTAGAGGATTTGGGAGCCTGTTGTTTTGTTCCAGACTCGCGCGCTCGCGCCGGTTGCGGTGTAATACTGCGTCCCGCCGCTTGTCGCGTCAAAAGAGCCGGTAAAGGAGTAGTAAGGGTCAGTCCCCGTCGTTACCCCCAGCGTAATCGCGGGCATCGCCGCGCCGTAGTTCGCTGTGGGAGTTTCTACCTGCGATCCGCCGCCGCCGTTCAGGTTGAACGTAATCGTCGTTTGTTTCGGCGTCCACTGGGCGTACACGGTGATGTTCGCGGTTACCGATGTGTCGGCCTCGAATACCGTGCCGTTGCCGTCTTGCCAGATGGTAAAGTTATAGCCCGTCCGCGTGGGGGCCGTCGGCAGATTGACCACGGTGGTGGCCGGATAGGTTACGGTGGCGGAGGTGGGAGACACGCTGCCGCCGTTTGCGTCGAAGGTAACGGTGAAGGGGGGGATGAGCGCCCACTGCGCGTACACGGTGAGGTCGGCGCTTACCGGTGTCGAGGCGGTGAACTCATCGCCGGTACCGTCATCCTTAGTGTTCCACTCAACGAAGGTGTGGCCTTCCCGCGTGGGCGTCGGCGGGGTCACCTTGTAATCGGACTCGTACGTTGCCGAGGCGGTGGCGGGGCTCACGTCGGAGCCGCCGTTGCTATTGAAGAAAACGGTGTAGAACGGATGGTCGGACCAGCGCGCGTATACCGTGATGCTCTTCGTTACCTTCGTCGTCTCGGTGAACGTATCGCCGGCGCCGTCGTCCTTGGTGTTCCACTCTACGAAGGTGTAGTTGGCCCGCGTCGGCTCCTCCGGCAGGGTCACCGTGTAATCGGGCGCCGTGGCCTCAACGTCGTCGCCGGCGCCGCCGTTTGCGTTAAAGGTAACGACGGGGTTCACCGTCGTTATCCCGTCGCCGTAACTCACGCCGTCGGACGGGTCGAAGAGGAGCTCAGGCGGGAGCAGGGTGACGGGAACTGCGCCCTCGATCAC
>JAITNO010000188.1 GCA_031290405.1 Spirochaetaceae bacterium | reverse complement strand
ATGCCGGAGCCGCCAAGCTCGAACCAGCCGAGTTGCGGGTGTTTGATATGCACCTCGACGGAAGGTTCCGTGAACGGGAAATAGCCGGGGACATACTTTACCTCTTTTGCCCCCGCAACTTCGACGGCAAACATCTCCAGCATACCGAGCAACGTGCGAAGGTTCACGTCTTCGCCGAGGACAATGCCTTCAGTCTGGTAGAAATCCGAAAGGTGGGTCGCGTCTACTTTGTCGTAACGGAAACAGCGAAGCATACCAAAGTATTTGCCGGGGATCTTTGCGTGGGGGAGCGTCTTGGCCGACATCACGGTGCCTTGGCTGCGGAGTATCAATCTCTTGGTAAAATCCCTGTCAAACTGATAGTTCCAGCCGCGGCTTCCCGTTTTGCCGCCGTTTTCGTGCGCTAAAGCGACATTGGACAGCCAGGGATCCTCGATGGTTTTCGCGCTCTTTGGTTCGGCCAGATGGTAGACGTCGTGGATGTCGCGCGCCGAATGAAACTGCGGCATGAAGAGGGCGTCGCAATTCCAAAACTCAGTCTCGACAAGCGGCCCGTCGAACTCCTCGAAACCGAGGCTGACGAGTTTATCCTTTGTGTTTTCCAAAAATTGCGCGTAGGCGTTGGTCCTGCCGGCAAGGAGCCGCGCGGGCGGCACCTGAACATTGTAGGAACGAAAGCTCTTTCCCTTCCAGCTTCCGCTTTCGAGCATCTCCTGGGTAAGGGCGCCGATTTCATCACCCGAAACGCCCGCCTGGCTTAGAGCCCGGGCAAGTTCCTTCTGAATCGGGGTGAATTCCCAAAACACGGTTTCGCGCTCGGCGGCACGGAAGGGGGCATCCTGGGCGCCGCGTTTCTTGGCAATCCCCGCCATAACCTTTTTTTCCTCAGGGGACAGGTCGTTTTCGGCAAGGAGAACGGGCTTTGCAGCCGTGCCGGCGCCCTCCGTCCACTCGCCTGCGTGTGCGTTGCCGATGCCCGCCGCTCGTTGGAGCAGCCCTCGCATGAGGGCCAGATGTTCGCCGGCCCTTCCCTTTACGGGGCGGCCGTCCTGTTGCGTCTCGGAATCCGGCGCGGCGCGGACCTTTTTCTCAGCATCCAAAGACAAGACCCCCAGTTTGGAAAGCGTCCCGAAGGCACTCCCCACATCTTTATTTTCCAGCTTGAGCGTGGAAGCGATTTCGAGCAGGGACAGGCCGTCCTGGATGCGGACAAGCTCGACAATCCGTTCTTCGGGAGTGCCCTGCCGCTGCCACAGGCCCCCCAACTCAGTCAGTTCATAGAAAACGGCGGCCTCCCGCCGTTTTTCACGGACAATCTGCTTAGCGGCAAGCCACGAAAGCGCCTGGTTCCCGTTTCCCGGTTTAAGCCCAAGCTCACGCTCAATCTTTTCGACGCTAAGCTCATCAGTTTGCTTGTATGCAAGAAGCGTCTTTACTTCCAGCGGATGAAGGTTTTTCACCATAGTCTGTATGTTTTCCATAGAACACGATGATACCCGAAAAATGCAAAATGAGTAAGGAGGGGGGCGGCGCGAGCCCGTCGAAGGCCGACGCTTGACGGCGGGGGGGCGTACCCTCCATCCTCATCTCCCTTGACGCGCGGCGTCTTGCCCCTTAGAATCGCCCCATGAGTCAGTCTGTTAGGTTTGCTCTTACCGCGTTGTGCGTTTTTGGGGTTGTTTTAAGCGGGATTGTTTCCGCATGGGTCTCCATACAAAGAGACCGGAATGCTTTTGGGCCCTGGCTTGCGCCCGTGCACGTCAATATCGAAATCGACAAGAGCCGCGCGCACAACCTGTCGATCCTTTCCGAGCCGCACGCGAACCAGTATTACTATTTTGCCCCCACGACGCAGGCGGAGGACGATATGCAAAACATCGTCGTCCACGCGCAGCTTAGGACCATTGGCTACCATAAGAGGCTGTACATCCGCACGCCGGAGCAAGACGCGGCGCACACGCTGAGCGCAATCGACAACATCAGCATCTTTATCGGCAACAAGCTCTATTACTTTTCAAAAGACCAAGTGAAGGCCTTCGAGTCGAGCAGGCAGGGCGGATACGCGCTGTTCCGTATTCCGAATGTGTATTACGAAAAGTCCGTGTTGAACGCGGAGTGGGTTAATTATTATGGCGATCTTAATCTTGCGTTAAACCTCGTCTGTTCGTTTTTCCTCAAGCCTGGGGACTTTGTTATATCGTATCTGTTCATCATCGGCCTCTTGGCGCTTTATCGCAGGAACATCGGGAACGCGTATCGAAGGGTGCGGGAGGGCTTGGGCCGGCAGGCAGGCGTCATCCTGTTGGGCCTCCTCGTCGCGCTGGGGTTTGTTCTGCGCGTAAACGGCTATGTGCGCGAGTCCGCCTGTTCGGACGAGATTTATTGCGCGATTACTGCCGGGAACCCCGCCCTGCCGTTTATCTCGACGTTTGCCGACCCGGGCAATCCGCCGTTCTATTTTATGGTGTTGCGCTCTTGGTTTAAGGTTTTTGGGTGGTCGGAGGAATCGGGAACGATGTTGTCGGTGGTTCTGGGAACGCTTTCCATTCCGGCGCTGTATCTGCTCGTTAAACGGAACTTCGACGGCCGGGCGGCGGCGCTGGCGGCGTTCTTCATGGCGATAAGCGGCTTTGCGCTCGTGTTCTCTCAGTTGATGCGGGCGTATGTCGTGTTGTTGTTTCTGGCGCCCGTCGC
Organism: Spirochaetaceae bacterium; assembly: GCA_031290405.1. Taxonomy (GTDB): domain Bacteria; phylum Spirochaetota; class Spirochaetia; order Treponematales; family Breznakiellaceae; genus JAITXS01. Next base: position 2,295 of record JAITNO010000188.1, on the reverse strand, counting down.
GTCGCTGTTGTTCCTCAAGTTCCTTCGCAGGGAATCGCTCAAGAACCTGGCCCTCTACATTCTGCCGTCGGTCTGTCTGGCTTCGGCTCACCATTACGGCATTTTGTTTGTGATGGCCCATTTTGTGTTTTACCTTGTCTTCAATCTGATCCGCGGATCCTTTAGGGTAAAACCCACGGCCGTCTTTTTAGCAGGCAATGTCGTGGCCGCCCTCTTCTGCCTGCCGTATTTCTTATATCAGATGATCGTAGGCCGCTATTACTTTGACCGCTCGTTTGCTTTGGATCTTGATTACACACTGATCCTTGCGCTTATCGCGGCGCTTTCCGCGGTCGCGTTTCTCTGCCGCAAGGCGATAGAAGCGCATCTGGCGCCCTTCGGGAAGAAGGGCGTGTTCTTCTGCTATACGGTGTTTATGCCGGCGGCAATGTTTGCTCTTGCGTATGTCATATCAATTAAAAAGCCCATGCTGCATTACCGCTATTGGCTGCCCATCAGCTATCCGTTTTTTATCGCATTGATTGCGCTGCTGATTTCGTTCTTCAGCGTGAACAAAAGGGCAAAGCATCTGACGGTGTTTGCCGTGTGGGCGTTTTCTCTTTCGGCGTACGGGTCAAAGCCCCTGCGCCTGGGCGCCGACTATGAGTATTACCGCGAGGCGCGCGCGTATATTGCCGCCGACGCCGACGCCCACGGAGAAAGCGCGGCGATGCTCGACAACTTACCCATTGCCGCCTCGTATTATGGCTTTGACGCGCTGCCCTCTTTCCTTGAGGCCCCCTTCGCCGGAGTCCTCTATGTCTTTAACGGCCTGGCCGAAATGCACGAACAGCGAATGTATGACGAGCTTGCCCGCCATGGGCTCGACGACTCAGGGCTGCTTAAGATCATCCCCAACGAAAGAATCGCCATCTTCAAAAAGGTGATGCGCCCTTAGAGGGACGCTTGACCTGCAAGCCTGTCTTACAGCCTTGAAAGGATGCGCCCTATCGCGCTAAGGAGGGCGTCCACGTCGTTTTGCGTCGTGCTCCAGCCTTGAGAGATGCGGATGGCGTTGGACGCCGTTTGGCGCTCGACGCCCATCGCTTCAAGCACGGGGCGTTTTTTTGCCGCCGACGAGCACGCCGAGCCGGTGGAAACGGCAAAGCCTTCGTCGTCGAGGGCCCGCGCCATCACTTCGCCGGGAAGCCCCTCAAACGCGCATTGGAGGATGAACGGCGAAAAGCGCTCGTCTGCGGCGCCCCGCGACTGGGGGATGATCGAACAGCGCGAAAGGGCGCGCAAACATTCGATCGTATGCATCATCCGCTCTCTGGCGGCCTCTTCGTCGCTTTCGCTCGCCGCCATCCGCTTTTCCAAGCAATCGGCGAACCGTACGGCGCCTGCGACGTTTTCCGTGCCGCTGCGGATGCCTCGTTCCTGTTTGCCGCCCGAGGCTAAGACTTCGAGAGGGCGCTTTAAGTAGAGCAGGCCGACGCCGCGCGGCCCGCCGATCTTATGCGCCGAGAAAGAGGCTGCGTCGACGTCCCACGCCGGCAGGTCAAGGGGCATTTTCCCCAAGGCCTGCACCATGTCGCTGTGAAAGAGGATCTTGCGTCCCGCCCTTCCCCGTGTCGCGGCGGCGAGCGCCCCCACGTCGGCGATTGACCCCGTTTCGTTGTTCACGAGCATTGCCGAGACTAAGGCTGCGTCGGGCTCCTTCTCCAGTGCCCGCTCCAGCGTGGCCGCGCTTACCGCGCCCCACGGCTCGACGTTCACCACACGGACGCGGGCGCCGAGCTCAGCTATCGCGGCGCAATTTTCGGCGACGGAGGGGTGCTCGGCGGCGCCTGCGAGCAACGCTCCGCGCGTCCCCGCAAGGCGCTTTAAGAGGGAAAACAAGACGATTGCGTTGGACTCCGTTCCCCCGCTTGTCCAGTAGAGCTGATCGGGCTCGACGGATAGGGCCCCGGCGCAGCGTTCGCGCGCGTTTTCCAAGGCGTCCCGCGCCGCGCGTCCTTCGCGGTGCTTCGACGAGGGGTTTCCAAACGGCGTCTGGACGCCGGAGCCTTCTGCGCCGTCTGCTGCCGCAGTGGCCGCCCAATCAAAATAATGCCGCTTCATGGTGCGGCAAGGATAGCAAACGAATGAACGATGAGCAATGAGCACACCATTCCGTGCACAGAACGCGGCATTCTGTATGCCGAACGCGGCATTCTGTATGCCGAACGCGGCATTCTGTATGCCGAATGCGGCATTCTGTATGCCGAACGCGGCATTCTGTATGCCGAACGCGGCATTCTGTATGCCGAACGC
>JAITNO010000040.1 GCA_031290405.1 Spirochaetaceae bacterium | reverse complement strand
CGGCGCCGTCAAAGGATAGCGCCACAGGCGCATTTTGCGCCCTACGGGGCTGCGCCCCCAGCAATGCGCTTTTTGTCTGAGGGCCGCCTTCCCCGGCTTTCGGCTTTGTTTTTGTAAAGAGCCCGGGAGGGGCGCGCCCATACAGGGAAAAGAGATGAGCAATGAGTGATTGAATCTTCCACAGAGAGGCAGTATCATCAGACCATGGCGGCGAAAAAAAAACCCACGTTGAAGGAGAAGAAAGGAAGGACCTCGCTCGGTGCGGTCTTTTGGATTTTCTTTTTCTTGGTGATGGCGGCTTTATTCCTTATCAATTATCCCAGGATACAGAAAACATGGAAAAATGTTTTTGGGAAGGAGGACCGGACCGAGCTGGAAGGCCAGGCCGACCCCGAGCTCACGCCTGAGGCAATCTCCGAAGCGGCCCGTCAGGCGCCGCCGCCGCCCCCGCCGCCCCCCCCCGATGAGCGCGCCGGCATCGTCGTCGAAGAGGCGCAGCCAAACGAAAGCGCCGCCGAAGAGCCGGTCGAAAAGCCCGCCGCCGCGGCGCGCCCCGCCGCGGCGGACGAAGCTCCGCCTGATCTGCGCGAGCGGACGCTTTACTTCGTGAGCGTCGACAGCACGGGGATGGTTTTTATCAAGAGCGTCAAAAGGATGGTGGCGACGCGCGGCTCGCCGCTTCTTGAGTCGCTGAACGCCCTCCTTTCGGGGCCCAACCCGCAGGAAAAAGCCCAGGGGCTCAGCTCGCTGATTCCCGAAGGCAGCCGCATTTTGAGCGCGCGGGTGGACGGGGGTACGGCGTTCCTCAACTTTAACGAAACGTTTATGTTTAACGGTTACGGCGCGGAGGGGTATGTCGCCCAGCTGCGGCAAATCGTCTGGACGGCGAGCGAATTTTCCAGCGTCCGCGACGTGCAGGCGCTCATTGAGGGGAAAAAAATCAGCTTTTTGGGTGAAACGATCCGCATTGACCGCCCCATTGCCAGGGACACGCTCTAGGGGCGCCCTCCTGGCAAACCACTGCTGCAAAAAAGAGTAAGGCGGGCGAAGTCGTCGGGGGTGAGCCGTTCGGCGCGTTCGTCGGGGGCTATGCCGCAGGCTTGCAGCGCGGCGGCGGCGTCGCAGGCGGGGGCTTTGAGGAAGGCGGCCAGATTGTTCTTCACCGTTTTGCGCCGCGAGGAAAAGAGCGCGCGGACGACGGACGCAAACTCGGCGGGGTCTTCCCCGTCTGCGGAGCCTTCCTTGAGTTCGAGCAACACAGCCTGCGATTCGACGCGGGGGGCCGGGAAAAACGAGGCTCCTTTCAGAACCGACAGGAGTTTTGTGTGGTAATGCCGCGACGCCAGCGCCGAAAGCGACGAATAATCCTTGTCCGCCGGCTTTGCGGCGATGCGCCGCGCGACTTCCCTCTGAACCGTCACCAGAATCCGCCTAAAGAAAAACCCTCCCTCGATGAAGCCGCCCAAGACCCTCGCGCCGATGTTGTAGGGGAGGTTGCCCAAGAGCAAGGGCGCCGCCGCCGAGCGCGCTCGCTCTTCCGTCCAAGTTTCAAGCACGTCGCCTTCGACCAAGACAAAGCCCGCTTCATCGGCAAACAGTTCTTTTAGGACGGCGCAAAACCCTCGGTCAACCTCAAACGCGCGCACCCTCGCGCCGCGCTCGAGCAGGAGCGCCGTCATCGCGCCGAGCCCCGCGCCTATCTCCCACACTTCGTCGCCTTTTTCGACGTTCAGGCGGTTTATCAGGTTGATTCTCGCCGACGGGTTGACAAGGAAGTTCTGTCCGAACCTCTTTTGCATGGAAAATCCGCGTTCGTGCAAGAAGGACTTTAACGCCGCGGGGGAATCATAGTTAATCAAATGCTTCAATGGCAAGCCTTGCCGAAATTCGATGCCGGCAGACGCAGAATATCACAAACGGAAGGACGCTTCCAAGTGCAAGAACGAAGACTGAAGCGCCCGGCGCGACGGCGGGGAAGCGCGCGGCGGCGGCGGCGGTCATTTCAATCAGTTTATAGAGCTGCGAGAGGGCGGCGCCGAGCGGCGCGCTTAAAGGCGGGAACGTAAAATGGAGGACGAGGAAAAGAAGCGAGCCAGCCATGAAGAGCGCGCTCAGGGGGGAGAGCGCGAGACCGGAGAGGATGCCGACAGGGCGAAGGACGCCAAAGAAAAACACGACGACGGGGGCCGTCGCGGCAAAGGCTCCGAGCGAAGAGGCCAGGGGAGAGAGCAGGAAGGAGGGGAGGCAGCCGCGCAAGGCCCCCTCAATGCTCCGCCCGACGAGGAGGAGGCCGGACAGGGCCAGGTAGGAGAGGATGAAGGAGGCGCTGAGGCCGGAGCCGGCGTCGAAGGCAATCTGGGACAGGAAAGAGAGGGATAAAATCTCAAGCGTCTTTGCGGGAAACGAAAAGACGACGGCGGCCGCGGCGGCGATCGACATGAACGCCGCGCGGACAAGGGACGGCTGGGCCCCGGCGAGGAACAGATAGAACAGGGTAAAGGCGGCGCCCGACGCGGCGGCGGCTTTTACGCCAAGAGGCTTTTTCAAAAGAAACGCGAGGATAGCCTGGATAATCGCAAGATGCATCCCCGACAAGGCGAGAATGTAGGAACAGCCGGCCTCACGGTATTTTGCGGCAAGAACGCCTTCAAGCTTGTCCCGCACGCCGAGCAGCAAGGCGAGGGCCAGCCCACCCCAGGCCTCGCCCTTTCCCGAAAACGCCTCGACAAGCCCCAGCCGCGCGCGCGTCCTTAAAAGATCGATAGGGGAGGGCGGCGCGACAATGTGGACGCCCTGCGCGCGGAAGCGGGGGCCGTCTTTACCTGCCAGAAAGACCCCCGACAGGAAGACGGAGCTGCCGCGACCAAGCTGCCGCATTCGGGCAACAGCGTCTTCGGGGAAGAATGCGCCCACCACGCCGCGCGCGCTCACGCGGCAGCACCCCAGACCAACGCTTTGCGCAAGGCGGACGCGCCCAAAGCCGCGACCAAAGGCGCTTGCACGAGGGTCGTCGAGGAGGACGCCGGAGACGCCGCGCACATTTTGGAGCGGCTGGCCGACGGCAATGCGGCTTTCGCGCTCGGCCAATCCGCGCGCGCCGGCGCCGAAGAACACACCGGCGGCAAGAAACAAAGCGCAGACGGCAGGCTCCCAAAGACGCAGGCGCGGATGCAGAAGAAACGCGAACACAGCGGCGGAAACCGGCATAAGAAACGGCGCTCGAGTGTAATAAGCGGCAGCCGCACCCACGGCGGCGCAGACTATGGGACTGACGGCAGAAAGATTCATGCGCTTATTATGTCGACGGCGTGCGTGCCGCTTGAATATTTTGTAGCGCCCTACGGCGCCACAGGCGCTTTTTGCGCCCTACGGCGCCACAGGCGCTTCTTGCGCCCTACGGGGCCACGCCCCCAGCGCTACGCCTTGGGGCTGCGGGCGGCGTTCCCCAGCTTTCGGCTTTGTTTTCACAGAGAAGAGAAGAGAGGAGGAGGGGGGCGCGCCCCCCTACGCGCGCACTTCGTTGCGCGCGACCCCCCACGCGGGGGGGCCAGCCCCCCCGCAACGCCCCCCCGCCCCAGGCCCCCCCGTAAAAAAAAGCTTGACACGCCCGAAAATCTATGAGAGAATGGAAGCATGATAAGTAAAGGCTGTATTACCTTAACTATTGACTCTTCGCGCGCGCGCGCGAGGGGACGATGGGCCGAACGTACGAACGTACGAACGTACGAACGTACGAACGTACGAACGTACGAACGTACGAACGCGATTATACTGGGCTAGAACACTCTGTCAAGCCCCCGCGCGGGGCCTTCCGCCGCAGGGCGGCAATTACAAGCTTTTTTCGACTTTTTCTCTGCAAACCAACCGGCCCTTCGGGGAGGTTTCGGGATGGCTCTCCGTCTTGCCCGCAACCTGCTTCGAGGGGCCTTTTCCGTTTTTACGCGCGG
>JAITNO010000020.1 GCA_031290405.1 Spirochaetaceae bacterium | reverse complement strand
CTACACCGGCATCACCGTCGGCGGCGCAGGGAACTACACCGCCACCGTCACGGCGCCAGTGGTGGCCTACACGAGCGGGGGGGTGAACCGGCTGCTGGAGTAAAGGCAAGAGGAGAGAGCCCCACAAACAAAGCCCGCCGGGGATGAGCCGGCGGGCTTTGTTTGTGGGGAGGGGGTATGGTGGGCTTGCACAAAAAGGCGTAGGTGGGAGATACTGTGAGCATGGATAACAAAATTCTGTTTATTCCATCGGCGTTTAAGCATGGCTTCACGAGGGCTGATATTTACAAGGCCATTGAAACGAAAATATATGAAGGCCCTTTGGAAAATCAGGACAATAAGTACGCTATCGTGGGCTTTGACGCGGCGGGCAATCCACTTGAAGTCTTTTATAATATCATTGACGATGAAACGATAAAGATTTTCCATGCTATGAGATGCCGCGATATGATAATTGCCCAATCAGGGCTATAGGAGAACATGATGGCAGACATGACTGATGAAGAGTATGACGAACTGGACGAGCTTTTAACTCGTACCGTCCCAAAACTTGGTCCCAATGGAACCGGGTTTTTCGGGGGCAAAGGGTTTCAGATGATTGCGGTGGATGAACCCACCGCCCGCATTCTTAACGCCAAGGCGATGGCTACCCGCCAGACCCCCTCGGAGCTGGTGGCCGCAATGCTACGCCGTGAACTGCTTGCCAGCGCATAGAGCGTCACACGAATGAACACCGGTATCCGGGGGGAGGGGCGCGAGGCCGAAAACGAGGCCGGCGACGCTTTATAAACTCCAATCCTGGTTAATAACCCCGATGGGCTGGCTTTTAACCAGCCCATCGGGGCTTTTAGAGTGAACACCCCTGGGGATGAGCCCGGGGGCGTTTTTGTGGGCGGGGGCGCTGGCAAAAGGCGCGGGAGTGTGGGCGCTGGGCAAGCCCCGCGCGGGGGCAAGGAGAGGGCCGTCTGAGGAGGGGATGGCCGCCCGCAGATGCAAAGCGCATTGATCGGGGCGCAACGCCGGAGGCTACTCCAAAATCAATCGGCGTCTATGTCTTGTTCAAACTGGGACTTTATCTGGGCGCTGGATATGTCGACGGGGTAGACGCCGGAGAAGCAGGCGTCGCAGAGGCTGCAATGGCAGCCTTCGGTGATGTTGCGGAGGGCCTCTTTGGAAAGATAGCCGAGGGAGTCGGCGCCGATGATGTCGCGTATCTCGAAGAGGGTGTGCTTGTAGGCGATGAGGTTCTCGGAGGTGTCGACGTCGGTGCCGAAATAGCATGGGTAGAGAAAGGGCGGGCAGGAGAGCCTCATGTGAACTTCCGTTGCGCCGGCGGCGCGCAGCAGGCGGATGATCTTCATGCTCGTGGTTCCGCGCACGATGGAATCGTCGACGATGACGACGCGTTTGCCTTTAACGGCGTCGGCTATGGGGTTTAACTTTATCCGCACGCTGAGTTCGCGCTGCTGTTGGTTCGGCGCGATGAACGTTCTGCCTATGTACTTGTTCTTGAGGAAGCCGAAGTCGTAGGGGATGCCGCTGGCGCGGGCGAAGCCGAGGGCGGCGTCCAGGCCGGAGTCGGGGACGCCGATGACGACGTCGGCGCGGGCGGGGTGTTCTTCGGCGAGCATTTCTCCGGCGCGGAGGCGAGCTTTATGCACGGAAACGCCGTCGATGACGGAATCGGGGCGGGCGAAATAGATGTACTCGAATACGCAGAGCGAGGAGGCGGCCCCGCAATGGTCGGCGATGCTTTCCATGCCGTCGTCGCTTACGACGACGATTTCGCCGGGCCTTACGTCGCGGATGAACTCGGCGCCGATTGCGTTGAGCGCGCAGCTTTCACTGGCGAAAACGATGCTCTCGCCTATCTTGCCTATGCAGAGCGGCCGGAAGCCGTTGGGGTCGCGCGCGGCGATGAGCTTTCTTCTGCTCATCATGACGATGGAATACGCGCCCCGCAATGTGTTCATCGCGTTTGACAGGGCGCGTTCTATGCTCTGCACTTTGAGGCGTTCGTGGGTGATGGTATACATGATGACTTCGGTGTCCGATGTTGAATGGAATATGTTGCCGCTCAGCTCGAGCGTTCTGCGTAATCTGGCGGCGTTGGTGAGGTTGCCGTTGTGACCAAGGGCCATGGAGCCTTTTATGTGTTTGATGACGATGGGTTGGGCGTTGGACCGTCTGCCGGCACCGGTTGTGGCGTAACGGACGTGGGCTATGGCGATCTCTGCGGCGCCCTTGTCGCCTAAGTTTTTGAGGGAGTCTTCGTTGAAGACTTCGCTGACGAGGCCGACGTCGCGCCTGTTGGTGATGTGCCCGTTCGTGTTGAGGGCGATTCCCGCGCTTTCCTGGCCGCGATGCTGAAGGGCGTACAGCCCGGCGTAGCAGAGGTTTGCCATGTCGTCGTGAACGGCCTGGTCCTGCTTGGCGGCGTATATGCCGAGCAAGCCGCACTCTTCGTGAATCATGCGCCCAGCAGCCGCTTCAGCACTTCCCGATACGCGTCCTCGACGCCGCCCAGGTCGCGCCGGAAACGGTCCTTGTCGAGCTTTTCGCCCGTCTTCACATCCCAGAAGCGGCAGGTGTCGGGCGAGATCTCGTCGGCCAGTATGATCGTTCCGTCTTGTACCCTGCCGAACTCAAGCTTGAAATCGATCAGCTCGATGCCGGCGTCTTGCAGATAGTCGCTTAGAATCGCGTTTATCTTAAAGGAATGCGCCGCTATCGTCTTTAATTCATCCGCCGTCGCCCAGCCCATCGCGGCAATGTGGTAATCGTTTACCAGGGGATCGCCCAGCGCGTCGTCCTTATAGCAGTATTCGAGGACGGTGGATTGCAGCTTTACCCCTTCGTCGAGGCCAAGCCGCTTCGCAAGACTCCCCGCGGCGATGTTCCGCACGATAACCTCAAGCGGAACGATGACCGCCCTGCGGACGGCCGTCTCTGCGTCGTTCAATTCTTCGATAAAGTGGGTGGGGATGCCCCGCTTTTCCAGCACGCGCATAAGGTGATTGGTAACGCGGTTGTTGACGACGCCCTTGCCGGCAATCGTCCCCCGCTTGGCCCCATTGCCCGCCGTCGCGTCGTCCTTATACGAGACGATGTACACATCCTCGTCGTCCGTCTTGTACACCTTTTTCGCCTTGCCCTCGTAGAGCAGCTCCGTCTTTTTCATAGCCCGCGTTCCCCCTCGTCAAACGTCGTTGTATTCTTTTCCATTGCGTCCGCTTCCATCGTCATCTTATGCCGGCTGAGTTTTTCCGCCAAGCCCGCGTCGCTTAGGCTGAGGATTTGGGCCGCAAGGATGGCCGCGTTGGCGCCGCCGCCGATGGCCACCGTCGCCACCGGCACGCCCGTCGGCATCTGCACCGTGGAAAGCAGCGCGTCCAGACCGCCCAGGCCGCCGGCGGCGGCGCCCGGACAAGGCACGCCGATGACCGGCAGCGTCGTGTGCGCGGCCAGCGCGCCGGCAAGCGCCGCCGACATACCGGCAAACGCCACAATCACGCCAAAGCCCGCCTCCCGCGCGCCGCGCGCAAACTCCGCCGCACGATCCGGCGTCCGGTGGGCGCTCAGCACACAGGCCTTATACTCGATGCCGAAGTCTTCGAGCGTCCGAAAGGCCTTCTTCGCAAGCGGCAGATCGCTGTCGCTCCCCAGCGCCACGGCAACCTTCAGGTTCACGCAACCATCCCCTTGGCCGCCGTCGCCGCGCTCGCCGCGTCGGGAGCGTATCCGTCCGCGCCAATCTCTGCGGCAAAGGCCTGCGTTACCGGAGCCCCCCCCACAATGATCTTCGCCTTCACCCCCGCGCCCCGCATCGCCGCCACCGCGCTCCGCATTGCGGGCATCGTCGTCGTCAACAGACAGGAAAGCGCCACCAGTTTCGCCTCCGGCGTCGCCTCCAGCTTGGCAAGGAACGCCTCGTTCTTCACATCGACGCCCAGGTCGATCAGCGTAAAGCCCGCGCTTTCAATCATCATCGAGACGAGGTTTTTGCCGATGTCGTGCATATCGCCGGCAACCGTGCCGATGATGCACGTCCCAAGCCCCACCTTCGCCGCGCCGGACAATTTTGGCTTCAACACTTCGACGCCGGCCTTCATCGCCCGCGCCGCGATAAGCATCTCCGGCACAAAAATCTCGCCGGACTTAAAGCGCTCGCCGACCACGCCCATCGCGCCAATCATGCCCACATTCAGGATCTCCAGCGGGTCAAGCCCCGCGTCCAGCGCCTCCAGCACGAGGCCCCCAATAACTTTTGACTTCCCCGCAGACACCGCCGCGGCAATTTCTTCGATCTTTGACATACTCTCTCCTTCCATGCGTCCGTCACTGTACCACAAGCGGCAACATTATCCAAGTTCCGCAGGAGGGGGGCGCGCCCCCCTGAGCGCGCACTTCGTTGCGCGATGGGCCGTTGCAAACCGGGGCCTTTGTCGCCCATCGCCGCCCTTGCGCGGGTAGCGTCCTTCGTCGTGCAAGCCCCCGCAACAGTCCATTCGCCTTGAGATCGTAAAGTTGCGCCGCTCTCGCGGCGTCCCCCATGCGGGGCGCCGCCCCGCAACGCCCCGCTGGGGGGCATCCGCCCCCCAGACCCCCCCAGACCCACCCAGACAACTAGGGGCGCCTCCCCTGCACCCCGCTGGAAGGTTTTTTTAAGGCCTCCCAGACCCACCCATAGCCTCGGTGAAGGTCTCACCCCTACGATGGTGAGACCTTCACCCCTACGATGGTGAGACCCTCACCCCTAGTAGGGTGAGACCCTCACCCCTAGTAGGGTGAGACCTTCACCCCTAGTAGGGTGAGACCTTCACCCCTAGTAGGGTGAGAATCTCTGTCCTATAGGACAGACGGTCTCTATCCCCTCTTTCTTATTGCGCGTCCTATGGCGCGGATGTAGGGGTCGCGCATGATGGCGAGGATGATGGCGGCGGCGTCTGTCTCCGGGCGGGGTATCAAACCCCACTGTGAATAAAGCAAAATGATGGTGCGCGGCACTAAGTAGGCATGAAGAATTTGGTGTATGCTTTGCTGCGATTGGTTGGTCTGGCGGGGTTCTGCGCTGTGCTGTGCTGTCCGGCGCTTGCCGGTTGCTCTGAGCCGGCCCTGCACGCTGAATATGGGCTTGAGCTGCCGGTCCTGCCGGCTCTGTGGGCAGAGGCGCTGGGGCGGTGCGCTTGGCGCCTGGTGTGGGTTGACGGCGACGGGAGGCGCGTCCAGGCGGATGCGGATGGGGGAGCCCTTCCGCGGGTCCATGTTTTGGAGGCTGCGGCGACGCCCGTCATTGCCTACCCCTATTGGCTTGAACGGGGGATTGCTCCGGGCACGATGAAGCCGTGCGGGGCGATATATCCGCTGGACGCCAGGGGCGGGGCAATTCGGTTAAGCTGGGAGCGCGGGGTGGACGCGGTGTTTTACGCTGAGTTGTCGCGGTGGGGGGGGAGCCAAAGGCAGCCGCACTATTTTGATTGGAAGCGGTTTCGGGAGCTGTTTACCGAGCGGAAACTGGACGAGCGCGTTTGCGACGACCCGTGGATTGTCGATTGGCGCGAAATGGCGATAAAGACGGCGGCTTCGGGGTTTAACTCACGGAGCGTCGTCCCGCGCACAACGGTGGATTGCAGCGTCGAAATCCCCGAGGATGGGCCGTGGGTGGGCGTTTCGCCGTTTGCGGGGGCTTTTCTCTGGGAAAAGGATGCAAAGGCGGTTCTCGCCCTGAACGATGCGGTTGATTCATTCTTTTGTCCGAAAGGCACGCTCCGCTGCACGAAGGGGGCTTGGGTGTTTGAATGCTATCCGGGGCCGCCTTAGGGCTGCCTTAAAAAGTTGCCCAAGATGACGGAGCCTTTTGGCGTTAAAATTGATTCGGGGTGGAACTGAACGCCGAAAACGGGGTGATGGCGGTGGGCGACGCCCATCACTTCGCCGTCGTCGGTGCGGGCGTTTACGATGAGCGTTTCGGGTATGGTTGCCCGGTCGGCGGCGAGCGAATGGTAGCGGGCGCCGTCGATAATGGGCGGCAGTCCCGCAAAGATCGGGCATGACGGGTCGAGGCTTATCGCCGACGCTTTTCCGTGCATCAGGGTTTTGGCGTAGGTAACGGTGGCGCCGTAGACCTCGCATATTGCCTGATGCCCGAGGCACACGCCGAGGATGGGGACTTTGCCGGCAAAATGCCGTATCGCGTCTTCGCAGATGCCTGCGTTCTGCGGCCTTCCCGGCCCCGGCGACAGCACGATGTGCGACGGAGAGAGCTTTTCGATGTCGGCAAGACTGAGGGCGTCGTTCAGCGCGACGCGTATATCGGGATTGTATGCCCCAAGCATCTGATACAGGTTGTACGAGAAGCTATCGTAGTTGTCGATTAGCAGTATCATCTTTTGCATTATCCAATTCGTATTTTAACTCGTCAAGGGCTCTCTCCGCGTTCATTCTTCCTGGAATTTTGATTCAAAGACGTGGGCTAGGGCTTCGACGGCGGCTTCCTCGTCCTCGCCTTCCGCGATGATTTTTATTTCGTTCCCGTAAGCCGCGCCCAGCGTGATGATGCCGAGTATCGACTTTGCGTTTATCGTGTTTGAGCCGCATTGAAAATAAATGGAGCTCTTAAAGTCTTTTGTTTTTTCGACAAGAACCGAAGACGGTCTGGCGTGCAGGCCGGATCTATTGACGACTGTTATTGTTTTTTCATACATATAGCTACATCAAAATTGCAACGGCAACGACCGCTGTCAGGCGGGGGCACGGGAGAAGCGGCCGCGAACGGGGGAGGGCGCAAGAGGGCGCCCCGCGTCGTTCGCGGCCTAATCTTCAAGCGTTCAGCCTTTTTTCGATCGAATCCAGCTCGACATACAGCTCCTTGGGCAGTTTGTCGCCGAACTTTGGATAGTGGTTGTCCCGTACGTCCTTGATCTCGGCCTTCCAACCGGCAATGTCAACCTTGAGGAGTTCCTTCATGTCCTGTTCGCCGACGCCCGCCGGAGGGATGATCGCGTCCGGCGTCGGCAGCGTGCCGATGGGCGTCTCGACCGCGCCGCCTTTGCCGTCGCAACGGTCGAAGATCCACGCAAGCACGCGGGAATTCTCGCCGTAGCCGGGCCAGATAAACTTACCGGCATCGTCCTTGCGGAACCAGTTGACGAAGAAAATCTTCGGCAGCTTGGCTTCGTCGTGTCCCTTGCCGATTTTTATCCAATGTTTGAAGTAATCGCCCATGTGATAGCCGCAGAAGGGGAGCATCGCGAAGGGGTCGCGGCGGATGGTGCCCGCCTGGACATCCAGCGCGGCGGCGGTAACCTCCGAGCCGACGATGGAGCCCATGAACACGCCGTGTATCCAGCTCTTCGCCTGATTGACCAGCGGAATTGTCTTAGGACGCCTGCCGCCGAAGAGGAACGCCGAAATCGGGACGCCCTTGGGGTCTTCCCATTCTTTGGCGATTGCCGGGCATTGCTTCGCCGGAGCGGTAAAGCGCGAGTTGGGGTGCGCCGCCGGCTCCTGGTTCTTGTTTGCCTTGTCCTGCGTCCAGGGTTTGCCCTTCCAGTCGGTAAGGGAACCGGGGGCGTCGTAGCCTATGCCCTCCCACCAGACGTCTTTGTCCGCCGTAAGGGCGACGTTCGTGTAAATCGTGTTTTTCTTGATCGATTCCATCGCGTTGTGGTTGCTCTCGTTGTTGGTGCCGGGGGCCACGCCGAAGAAACCCGCTTCGGGGTTGATCGCGTAGAGCCGCCCGTCCGCGCCGAACTTCATCCAGGCGATGTCGTCGCCGACCGTCTCCACCTTCCAGCCGGGGAGGGTGGGAATCAGCATGGCGAGGTTCGTCTTGCCGCAGGCCGAGGGGAACGCGCCGGTGATGTACTTCACCGCGCCCTGGGGGTTGGTGATCTTGAGGATGAGCATATGCTCAGCGAGCCAGCCCTCGTCCCGCGCCAGAACCGAGGCGATGCGGAGCGCGAGGCATTTTTTGCCAAGCAGGGCGTTCCCGCCGTACCCGGAGCCGTATGACCAAATCTCGCGCGTCTCGGGGAAGTGGGAGATGTATTTTTTATCGAGCGGCGCGCAGGGCCAGACGCCGTTGTCCTTTTCGCCTGCGGCAAGAGGCTTGCCTATCGAATGGTAGCAGGGGACGAAGAAGCCGTCCGCGCCCAGCACGTCGAGGACCTTCGTCCCCACGCGCGCCATGATGTGCATATTTGCGACGACGTAGGGCGAATCGGTAATTTCGACGCCGATTTTGGCAATCTCCGAGCCGATGGGCCCCATCGAATAGGGAATGACGAACATCGTGCGCCCCTTCATGCAGGCGCCGTAGAGCCCCCGCATCGTCTTTTTAAGCTCGGCGGGGTCGATCCAGTTGTTCGTCGGGCCGGCGTCGTCCTTCGACTTCGAGGCAATGTAGGTGCGCGCTTCCACGCGGGCCACGTCCGACGGGTCGGAACGGAAGAGGAAGCACCCGGGGAGCTTCTTTTGATTCAGCTCGGTGGCAAGCCCCGCATCCTTCATCAGCGCGATCATCCTGTCATACTCGGCGCTCGTGCCGTCGCACACCTCAACCGCGTCGGGCGTCATCAGGGCGACGGCCTCCTCGACCCACTTTTTCAAACCGCCATGCTTCAGTTCACTCAGTTTCATAAAACTCTCCTTACAAAGTTAGTTAGCTACACCCCCGTTCTCTTACCAAACGGAAGGCAGAAAGCGCTTGCGGCGCCCCCTTACAAAAGTCAATCAGTCGCGCCTCCGCAACCGTTGGATGGTGTTAATGTAGCGGATGTTTCTTCCTTTGCATAGGCCCCCGCCGACCCTGCGCTCATCGGCATCGCGTTAACAGGCATAACTCGTGAGGAGCGTTTTTTCTTTTTCAAAGCGGGCGATGGCAAGCTCAATAAGACGCGTGATAAGCTCCGTGTAGCCGATGCCCGACGCCGTGAAGAGTTTTGGATACATACTGATTTTCGTAAAGCCGGGCATCGTGTTGATTTCGTTCACAAAAAACCGCCCGTCCTCCGCAAGGAAAAAATCCACGCGGGCAAGCCCCTCGCAGCAAAGCGTCGTGAACGCCTTCACCGCGAGTTCTTGCACCTCCCGCGCCGCCTCAGGCGGAAGCTGCGCCGGAACGTCCAGCGCCGCGCCGTTGTCGTCGATATACTTCGCGTCGTAGGAATAGAATTCGTGCGTCGGCCTAATTTCGCCCGGAACCGAGGCGAACGGCTTCTCGTTGCCAAGCACCGCGCACTCAATCTCTCTCCCCGCGATAAACTCTTCCAGCACAACCTTCGCGTCGTACTTGAACGCCTCCTTGATGAACGCCGCGCATTCCCCCTCGTCGTGGATCTTATTGACGCCCACCGACGAGCCCATGTTCGCCGGCTTTACAAAAAGCGGCGTCCCCAGCTCTGCGGCAAGCTCCCCATAGGACGGAATCCCCTCCCAATCGTGAAGGACGCGGTACTTCCCCACCGGCAGCCCCGCCCCGCGAAGCAGCCGCTTCATCACATCCTTGTCCATGCCCACCGCGGAGCCAAGCACACCCGCGCCCACAAACGGAATCCCCGCAAGCTTAAGCAAGCCCTGAACCGTACCGTCCTCGCCAAAAGGCCCGTGGAGAATCGGAAACGCAACGTCGAGCGAAAGCGTGCCCGACGCGCCGCGCGAGTCCCCCCCAAGACAAGAGAGGGTCCCCCCCGATTGCGGAACGAGGGCGACATGAGCCCCATCCAGGTTCAGCCTGATCTTCTTTGGGTCTGCGCCGAAGAGCAGAAAGTCTTCGGCGTTTTCAAACAGCCACCGCCCGCTCTTGTCGATGCCGATAAGCACAGGTTCAAACTTCTCCCTGTCAATCGCCTCGAAGACGTTCTTTGCCGATTGCAGGGACACCTCATGTTCAGCCGAACGCCCGCCAAACAAAATGCCAACTCTGAGTTTTGCCATGCCGCGAGTATGCCGAAAACGCCTGCCAAGCTCAAGAGGCAGAGGGAGGGCATCCCGCTTCCCCGCAAGCCAAGCCCTCCTCCGCCCCCAAACAAAGGCGGCCCCCCGAAGGAGGCCGCCTGCGCGGGGGACGGCTCTGTGCGCTTGCGGGGGGGGGCTACGGACGGCGCACGGTTTTTAATTTACAATATTAAACTTTTTAACACCTCATCTGACGACGCAAAGGATGTTTTACCTTCTTTCTCTCTTTTTTCATAGCGGCTTATGGTTTTTCGGTCAATTATATCTTCATATAATTCCTTCAGAGAAAATTTTATCAGCGCGGATCGATCCTGCCCGTAGAAATCTGATAAAAAACCAATCATGTCTTCTTCATCCTGGTTAAGCCTTAATGATATTACTGCCATTTTTTGTACACAACCTCCCTTTTATCAAGGGCTACAACCCAAATATCATTTCCTTCCAAATAGAATATTGCCCGACACTTGCTTTTTCTTAATCGGTAATATATTCGTTCGGTCCCCGTTGACATTTTTAACTGCTTAATGTCAAAAAGGTTCATGTCTTTGGTTAAGTCTAATGCCATAAAAGCATTATTGATATGGATGAATATGTCTTGCGGAATTTGCCTTTTGGCAATTTTCTTTACAATTTCATCCTCATATCTAACCATGTAAACAATGTATTACACACAGAATATCTTGTCAAGCGTTGTTTTGCTTGTTTTGTTTTTTATCGGAACGCGTGGGTTGACCCCTCCCCCCCCCACAAAAAAGGCGGCCCCCCTAAGGAGGCCGCCTGCAAAACAACGCGCTCTAAACAGCAATTTCCGGCGTGGGCTTATTCCCAGCCGACATTAAGGTTGAGATTGGATATTTCATCGTATTGTCCTAATGTCCTGCTTCTAGCTTTTGATCTACAATGGACGGCAGCGCCTGAGGTTGCTGTATTTGCGTTGTCACCTTCTGTTGAACCATATATGACACCGCTTGTAGAACTTCCTCCGACGGCAATTTTTCTAAAAGTGCTGTCTGTTTCACAAAACACACCGCCTGCCCATGTGTTAGCTTTATTTCCCGCAATCGTACCACCGGTCATTGTTAAGCTGCTGCCACCAGTAACGAAAAATCCACCTCCGGCAGCAGTTTTCGCCTCATTATTAACTATCCGTCCTCCTTTCATGTTGAATTGTCCATGATTGCTCACAAGTACTCCACCGCCATTTGATCTACTTTCATTACCACTTATTTCTCCATCATTCATGTCCAAGATACCTCCATTCACCCATAAACCTCCACCACCGGTGGATGCATTACTTGTTGTCATGGTATTTCCCGTAATGCTTGCCCCTGTATTCAGAACAAGAGTTCCGCCAGATCCAACCACTACCGTCTGTGAGGTATTAAATGCGCTTCCCCTGATGATGATATTCTCCAAAACAAGCGTGATGTTGCTTCCGACGGTAAGAAGCGTGCCGGTACTGTAAATCTGTATGGTCTTAATATCTGATGCATTTGCGCTTTGCAAATTGACCGTCACGTTTCTTCCCTGTGTTGAAACTGCCTGTGGGTTAGGGTATTCATTCTGATCAATAAGAATATCATACACCGTCCCATCATCAGCACGGCCCGCGATATACGCGAGTTTCTGTGCAAGTGTGCTGCCCTCCGGCACAATAGGCGTACTTATCCACTGCGCGTAAAGCGTCGCGTTCGCGTTCACCGTGTAGGAGGCGCCTTCGGCGTAAGCCGCGCCCGTGCCGCCCGCGTTGGTGTTCCAGCCGTCAAATGTTCTGTCGGAAAAGTTAAGGCTTCCCGCGCCAGGCAGGGTGATTTCGGCGCCTGGATCCACCGTTTGGGCTGCCGGAGCCGTGCCGCCTTCCGCGCCGTTGGCGTGATAGGTTACCGTGTATTGCACCGCGCTCCGCCACTTTGCGTAGAGCGTTACGTGGGCGTTCACCGTGAACGAAGCGCCCACGGTGTAATTGGCGCCCGCACCGTTGGCGGCGCTGTTCCAGCCGTCGAATGTTTTGCCGGCAAAGCTGAGCGTGCCTTGACCTGGAAGGCTGATGCTGACGCCGCGGTACACCGTCTGCGGCGCGGGGGGCGCTCCGCCCGTCGCGCCGTTTGCATTAAAAGTAACGGTATACTGCGGCGTTGAGCCGTCGATCCATTGCGCGTAGAAAACCATGTTTCGCGTAACGGTGACGGACGCTCCGGCAGCGTAGCTTGCGCCGCCCCCGCCCGCGCTTTCGTTCCAGCCCGTAAAGACATT
>JAITNO010000189.1 GCA_031290405.1 Spirochaetaceae bacterium | reverse complement strand
GAAACCCTCGCCGGCAAAATCCCCATAAAAAGCGCAATCAGGGCGACCGCCGTCCCCGACCTCAAGGTGATTACGGCGAATATTGACCTGTCCGGCGCAACGGTCGAGCTTATCGGCGAACTCAACCACGAATTCTACCTTAAAGAGGCGCTCCAAAGCGTAAAAAGCTCTTTCGACTTTATTTTGATAGACTGTCCCCCCTCGCTCGGCGTGTTGACGATTAACGGGCTTGCCGCCGCCGACGGCGTGCTCATCCCCATGCAGACCGAATACTTCGCCCTCGAAGGCTTGAGCCTCCTCCTGCAAACCATCCAGCGCATTCAAAAGACGCTAAACCCCGCGCTCCGAATCGAAGGCATCTTCTTCACGATGTTCGACCAGCGGACGCGCCTTGCGCAGGACGTGGTGAAGCAGGTGAGCGCCTACTTTAAGGATAGGGTCTACTCGACGATCATCCCCCGCAACATCCGCCTGTCCGAAGCGCCGTCGCACGGGCTTCCCATCTCAAAATACGACCCGCTCTGCGCGGGGGCGCAGGCGTATAAGCGGCTTGCCGCCGAAATCCTCTCCAAAGGCGGCTTTTGATGGCGGCAAAACGCTTTGGCCTGGGCAAGGGCCTCGACGCCCTGCTGCCGCTGGACAATGTCGGCAGTCCGCCTTCCGAGACGGCGGCCGGCGCGGTGATGCTCCCCCTGGAGAAGATCGTCGCCAACCCCAACCAGCCGCGCAAGACGTTTGACGACGCCGAGCTTGAAGAGCTTGCCGACACGATACGGGAACACGGCGTCCTGCAACCCATCGTCGTGGAAAACGCCGACGACGGGAACTACATCATCGTGATGGGGGAGCGCCGCGCCCGCGCCTCGCGGCTTGCCGGCTTGAAACAGATTCCCGCGATCGTCCGGCGCTTTACGCCGGAAGAGGCTTATACGGTCGCCCTCGTCGAAAACATCCAACGCGCCGATTTGAACCCCATCGAAGAAGCCCTGGCCTACAAGAACCTGATGGAGATTGCCGGTCTGAATCAGGATGCCGCGGCGGCAAAGGTGGGGAAGAACCGCGCCACATTCGCAAACGCGCTTCGCCTGCTCAAGCTGCCCGACGCCGTTCAGAGCGCCCTTCGAGGCGGCTCCCTCAGCGCGGGACACGCTCGCGCCCTCCTCTCCGTCGACGACGAAGCGGAACGGGAAACGCTCTTCCAGGACATCCTCTCCGGAGCCCTGAGCGTCCGCGAAGCCGAGCGCCGCGCCGCCGGGGGCAAGGGCCCGCCGGCGCTCCCCGTCGAGGCGTCGAGCGCGACGGCGAACGGGACGGCCAAAGCAGCCGCGCACGGACAGGGTGCGCCGCGCGACGGCGAATACCGCGCCCTTGAACAAAAGTTTATCGAGGCGCTGGGAACAAAGGTTCGTCTGGAAGGCGATTTCTTAAAAGGCGTCGTCAAGATAGAGTATTACTCCATGGACGACCTTAACCGGTTGTATGAACTCATCATCGGCGAATCGGGAGCCTAAGCTGATGAACGCGCGGCGCATGGCCCTTGTTACCCTGTTCTTGTTAGGCGCCCTGTCCCTTCCCGCCGACACCTTCACCTTCAAGGCCGATAGGATGACCGGAGGGCGGGCAACCGGCAAGGAGACGACCGTCCTTATCGGCAACGCCTACGTCAAGTCGGACAACCTCGTCGTCCAGGCCGAAAGGATAGAGATCTTCGGCAAGGACAATCAGTATGTGGATTGCAGCGGAAAGGTATCGGGCAGGGAAGAGGAAAAGCAGATCTTTTTTACGACCGACCGGATGCGTTACGACAGAAAGACGAAAATCGCCGTGCTGGAAGGCAATTCATCAATGGAAGACAAGAAGAACGAGGTTGTTGCGCGAGGGCGGCACATCGAGTACAACCAGAACACCGATGTTACCATATTTCAAATATCCGTGCGGCTTTTTAAGGACAACATGGTGTGCCGCTCGGAGCACGCCGTCTATAAGCGCGAAGAGCAATTGCTCGACCTGTCGGGCTTTCCCGTCGTATTCAAAAAAGAGGATGAATTCCGCGCCGACCGCATCCGCGTCGATTTGGACACCGACGACGTGGTTATGGAGGGCTCGGTTTCCGGCTCAATTAAGGAATAGAGATGGGGCTTTTAGTCAAATGCGACGCTCTTAGAGCGGACGAAACAACAAACCCCTCACGCCTCCCCGCGGCCCCCCAAGGCGGACTGCTCAAAAGAGCGCAGGCTGAAGTCCTCAACCCCACGGCCATGCCCGTCGCCCCGCCTCCTTCCCCCTTCGCCCCGTCGCCGGACGCCCTCGCCCCGCCTCCAGACGGCGAAAGACGGCGCAGCGAGCGGCGAAGGCCGGAGCGGCAGGACGGAGCCCCGCCGCCAGACGGCGAAAGACGACGCAAAGAGCGCAGAGGACAAGAGCGCCAGGACGAAGCCTCCGCCGCCGGCGAAACCTACGCCGAGCAGACAAACCAACAGGCGCACAACGCCCCCCACATCGCCGGCGGCGCAAACGTCTCCGTCGTCGACAGACGGCATGAAGCCGACGCCGACGCGTCCACCTTCGCCCAAGAGCGCAGAAGCGGGTCCGGCGACCGGCGCAACAGGGAAAGAACCTTCGAGGGGCTGAACACCCTCTCCGTCCTTACCCTGAAGAAAAGCTTTGGGAAGAAGGAAGTCGTCAAAGGCGTCGGCTTTTCCCTGCGCGGCGGCAACATCGCAGGACTGCTCGGCCCCAACGGCGCCGGCAAAACAACCATCTTCTATATGATCGTCGGTTTTTACAAACCAACATCCGGCGACATCAAGCTGAACAACGAAAGCGTCGTCCATGGCCCCATGTATCAGCGCGCCCGCATGGGCATCGCCTACCTCCCGCAGGAAGCGTCGATATTCCGCAAACTCACCGTTGAAGAAAACATCTGGGCCATCATACAGAGCAGAAAGGACGTCAACAAAGCACAAAAGAAGGCAAAGCTCGACCAGCTCATCGACGACTTCGGCATCGGGCGCATACGCAAGCAGCTCGGGTACACCCTCTCCGGCGGCGAGCGGCGGCGAACCGAAATAGCCCGCGCGCTGGCCATCGAACCCAAATTCCTCCTCCTCGACGAACCCTTCGCCGGCATCGACCCCATCGCCGTATTTGAAATCAAGCAGATCATCAAACGCCTCGCCGAAGGAGGCATCGGCATCCTCATCACCGACCACAACGTCCGCGACACCCTCGAAATAACAACCGACGCCTTCATCATCAGCGGCGGCCTCATCCTCGCCCGCGGCAACAAAGAGCACATCCTCGCCAACCCAACCGTCCGCGAAGTCTACCTCGGCGCAACCTTCAAGATGTAAGGGGCCCCCGCCCCCCCCTGGCGCCCCAAAGCCGGGGAACGCGGAGCGCAGACGCAAAGCCTACCGCTCAGGGCGCAGCGCCGTAGGCCGCAAGAAGTGCCTGAGGCTCCCTCAGACCACGTCCAGCGCGTAGACCTTGCTCTTGCGCTCACCGTCGTAGCCCTTTCGCTTCGCCTCGGGCAGCGTTTCGACCGCCGCCTCGCGGAAGCCGAGGGCTTCAAACCAGTCCTGCGTGCTCACCGTCAGGACGAACACCCGCTTTATGCCCCGCCTCCGCGCCCTTTCAAGCAACCACTGAACCAGACGGCGCCCCACGCCCGCTTCCACCTTCTCCCCGCCTGACACAAGCGCGCCAATCTCCGCCTGTCCGCCGCCCCATTCGCGCAGGGCCGCGCACCCGTGAACCGCCCCGTCAATCACGAAGACCACATAATCGTCCTTCCGCTCTTGAATATCCTCCGCGCTTCGGCGCAGCAGGACGCCCTTCCGCATGAGGGGCTCCATAAGGCGCAGCACGTCGGGAATGTCCGAGTTCCTCATCGTTCGGATGGCCTCGTATTCGTCCGCATAGACCATCGTCCCCGCGCCAAAGTTCGAAAACAACTCTCGGAGGACGACCCCCTCTTCCCAGCCGTTGACGATGTGCACCCGCTCAACGCCCGCCTTGGATGCGGCCACCGCAAGAGAAAGCGCCGACAGAGAGCGCTCCTTTACCGTTCCGGGCGTCCGGCGGGAGAGGAGCGCCCCATCGGTCCCCTCATCCGCGTTCATTTTAAGCATCAACGCCGCCTCTTTCGGGCCCAGGTGCAGGATGTGCCCATCTTCCGCGCAGTCGACCCCCTCCGGAGCGGCAAAATCCCGCGCGTAGAAGGCTGCTCCGGCGGTAACGATCACCAGCTTAACGGCGCCCAGCGCCGCGCTCACCGCGACGGCAATCTCGTCGCTCGAAACATTGTACGGCTTCCCCACCGGGCTCCAGCCGATGCACGGCAGGATGGGCACCATCCCAAAGTCCAGCACCCGCGCAATCGCCTCCGTAAAAACCTTGTCCACCGCGCCCGTAGCCTCCATGTCCACACCGTCCGCCACGCCCCGTCCGCGCGCGCGCACAAAGTTGCCAATCACCGCGTCCACGCGGCACGCCGAAAGCCCCGTCATAAAGCGCGTCGCCGCGTGGAACGCCGCCATCTCCACATAGGGAATCACATCGTGCGTCGTCCGCCGCTCCCCGCGCACAAACAAAGCGCGCTTGCCGTGTTCCTCCAGAGCCTTGTCGATGCACTCCGCCGCCCCCGGCACAATCACCACCCTGATGCCCGACGCGGCCAGCAGACCCACATCCTTCATCAAGTAGGGGAAGCCGGCCCCCTCCGTAACAGGAAACTCGACCTTGAACACCATCGTCTGGCCGTTAAACCGATTCTGATACAGGAAAGCCTCCCGCACCAGGTTCATAGAAGAAAACTCATTCATCATGGCAGTCATCATACCCCACACAAAGGAAAAAGAGGAGGGGGCGCCACAGGCGCGTTTAGCGGCCTACGGCGCTAATCCCCCAGCGATACGCCTTGGGACTGCGGGCGGCCCTCCCCAGCTTTCGGGCGCCACAGGCGCGTTTAACGGCCTACCAGCGGGGGGCGGGTAGCGCCCTTCGTCGTGCAAGCCCTCCGCAACAGTCCATTCGCATTGAGGTTGTAAATTTGCGCCGCTATTCGCGGCGTGGCGCTAAGCCCCCAGCGATAGGCTTTACGTTCGTAAGCCGCACCCCACTCCTTATCGCCCTGTTCTTTGTTCTTTGTGTTGCACATATTCCGCGCTTAACGTACACTGGGGACAGTTTGAGCGATGAACCGCGCTGCCGCGGGGGCGTAGACAGCATCTGCGCCTCTGAGGAAAGTCCGGGCTCCGCAGGGCACGATGCCGGGTAACGCCCGGGAGCGTCCGCAAGGGCGCGACAGAAAGCGCAACAGAAAACATACCGCCTGAGGATGCGCCGACGCGCACTGGGGCAAGGGTGAAAAGGCGGGGTAAGAGCCCACCGCGGAACCGGCAACGGTTCCGGCACGGCAAGCCTCATCGGGAGCAAAATCAAACAGCGGCGGGACTGCCCGTCCAAACGCCGCGGGTAGATTGCGAAGATTCCATCCGCAAGGGTGGAAGCAGACAGATGGCAGCGCGCGGACGACCGCTTGACGGCCGTTTGCGCAACAGAACCCGGCTTACGCGGTTCATCGCTTTTTCTTTTAGAGTCTAGGCTCCGCCGTCCCGCAGTTTGCCGCGGCGCGGGCCGGCAGCCTTTAGGGGGCTGATCCGCTTCTCTGGAAGGGCTGAGCCATTCTCCCAGGAGAGCGGGTCGTTCTCCTCGACGAATAAGCCATTCTCCATGACGAACGGTTCATTCTCCATGACGAACGGTTCATTCTCCATGACGAACGGTTCATTCTCCATGACGAATGGTTCATTCTCCTCGACGAATGATTCATTCTCCATGACGAATGATTCATTCTCCATGACGAACGGTTCATTCTCCATGACGAATGATTCATTCTCCATGACGAATGGTTCATTCTCCATGACGAACGGTTCATTCTCCATGACGAATGATTCATTCTCCATGACGAATGATTCATTCTCCATGACGAATGATTCATTCTCCATGACGAATGAATCATTCTCCTCGACGAATGATTCATTCTCCTCGACGAATGAGCCGTTCTTCGCGGGGAAATGGGTGGGTTCCGCGCGGGGTTTGGGGCTCTTCGCGGCTTGAAACGCGGTTGTTGCGGCCTAAAACCCGTTCCAAAGGG
>JAITNO010000055.1 GCA_031290405.1 Spirochaetaceae bacterium | reverse complement strand
GAGGCGTCAAAACACCCTCCACACAGCCTGTGGAGGGTGTTTCGTCGAGAGGGGCTTGACAGTGTTTGTTAGATAAGTATAATCGCGTTCGTACGTTCGTACGTTCGTACGTTCGTACGTTCGTACGTTCGTACGTTCGTACGTTCGTACGCGCGCGCGCGCGTGGCAGTGGTCAGGGGCAGGGCACTCATAGCAGGCGCAGTCGTCTGGGCTTTTGCAATCATCATGGTTTTATTCTCTCATGGGGTTTTATTTTTGTCAAGAGGGGAAAAAAGGCCGTGCGAGGGGGGCGGCGCATCCCGCAGACGCAAGGCGGACCGCTGGGGGCTTAGCGCCGTAGGCCGCAAAAAGAGCCTGTGGCTCCAAAAACCGCCTAAGGCGGGCCGTAGGCCGCCATAGAAGAACCTGATATAGTCTGACGCATGACCGAACGGACAGACCTCTTTGATTCCGCGCCGAAAGGCGACGCCTCGCCGCTGGCGGACAGGATGCGGCCCAGGACCCTCGACGAAGTAATCGGGCAGGACCACATCGTCGGGCAGGGGCGCCTGCTCCGGCGCGCCATCGCCGCCGACCGCCTCTCCTCGCTCATCTTCTACGGGCCGCCGGGCACGGGCAAAACCAGCCTTGCGCGGGTCATCGCCAACACCACGAAGGCGCATTTTGAAAGCCTCAACGCCGTGCTTTCGGGGATTAAGGACATACGCGAGGCCATCGACAACGCCCGCGAACGGCGGCGCCTCTACGGCGCGCGCACCATCCTCTTCGTCGACGAAGTGCACCGCTGGAACAAGGCCCAGCAGGACGCCCTCCTCCCCTGGGTGGAGAACGGCACCGCCATCCTCGTCGGAGCCACAACCGAAAACCCCTTCTTCGAGGTAAACCGCGCGCTCGTCAGCCGCAGCCGCGTCTTCCAGCTCCTCCCCCTGTCCCCCGCCGAGCTCGAGCAGACCGCCCGCGCCGCCCTCTCCGACCGCGACCGAGGCTACGGCGCCTGGAACGTCAGCTTCGAGGAGGGCGCCCTCTCGCACCTGGTCGCCGTCGCCTCGGGCGACGCGCGCAGCCTCCTGAACGCCCTCGAACTCGCCGTCGAGACAACGCCCGCCGCCTGGCCCCCCCCGCAAGGCAGCGCCATCCGCGTCAGCATGGAAGCAGCCGAGGAAAGCATCCAACGGCGGGCCGTCCTCTACGACAAAGACGGGGACTGCCACTTCGACACGATCAGCGCGTTCATCAAGAGCGTGCGCGGCAGCGACGTCGACGCCGCACTCTACTGGCTCGCCCGCATGGTCAGAGCGGGAGAGGACCCCGCCTTCATCTTCCGCCGCATGATCATCCTGGCAAGCGAGGACGTAGGGCTGGCCGACCCCGCCGCCCTCTCCGTCGTCATCTCCTGCGCCGGCGCCTTCGACCGCATCGGCTTTCCCGAAGGCAATTACCCCCTGGCCCACGCCTGCATCTACCTGGCCACCGCGCCCAAATCAAACAGCACGATGGCCTACTTCGACGCTCTTGCCGAAGTCGAAAAAGAGGACGCCGAAATCCCCAACCACCTGCGCGACCCCAGCCGCGACAAAGAAAGCTTCGGGCACGGACAAGGCTACGTCTACCCCCACGCCTACCGCGAACACTGGGCCGCCCAGCAGTACCTCCCCCGCGCCCTGCAAGGCAAGACATTCTACATCCCATCCGAAATAGGCTACGAGCGGACCATCCGCGACGACGTACTCAAAAAGCGCGAACTCCAGGCCGCGCAACTCTTCGCCAAAGACAGCCAGACCCGAACCGACGAAGACTGGCTCACCTGGAGCCCCGCCCCCACAAAAGGACAAGAAGCCTGGCGCCAACGCCTCGAGTCCGAGCAGAGCCGCCAGCTCCTCCATGACCGGAACCGCATCATCGGCGCAATCAAGCCCACACGCCACAGCCGCATCCTCATCCTGCACGCAGGAGACGGACTCCTCCTGTGGGAAGCCCTGCGCCTCGTCCCCGAAGGCCTCGCCGCCGGCGCCGTCCGCGACGAAAACGAGCGGGACGCCCTCCAGACATACGCAAAAAACGCACCCTTCGACGAAAACCAGCGCGCCCTCTACACCATACCCCGCGACGGAGCCGTCCCGACGCCCGAAGAAGCCCAGAGCGACCTTCAGTGCGCCAGCTTCGACGCCATCCTCTGCCGCGAACCCTGGCGGCAAGCGCCCAAAGACGCCGGCGCGAACGACCGCCTAAGGCGCGAAGCCGAAAAGACACGCAAACTCATCGCGGACAGCGGCGCCCTCGTCATGCTGCAAAGCCCGCCCGACCAAGGCCAGCGCATCTCCCGCATCCTCTTTGACCAGTGCGCCGCAGGCAAAAGCCTCAGCGAGAAGCTGGCCCGCGCGGAGGACGCCTTCTTCCACCAAGCCAACACAGAAGGAGGCTTCTGGAACCGGGAAACCCTCGAGACCGCCCTCGCAAGCGCCGGCTGGAAGACGGAAATCCACCCCATAGCCCAAAGCGAAGAACGCCGCCTGCGCGAAAAAGACATCGCCCACTGGTTCAGCGACAGCTCCGCCTGGGGCCGCCGCATCAACGCCGACCTGGGACAGGACAGCCGCACCGCGCAACGCCTCCTTAGCGAGCGCGCCGCCAAAAGCGCCCTCACCTGGCGCTGGACGTCCCTCCTCAGCATCTCCCGTCCCGACGAGGAGGGGGGCACGCCCCCCTGAGCTCCAGCCCGCTACGCGGTCTTGCGCTACCCCCCAAGCAGGGGGGCTCCGCCCCCCCGCAACGCCCCCCCCGCGGGGGCCAGCCCCCACGCCGCGAATAGCGGCGCAAATTTACAGACCCAATGCAACGGGACTGTCGCGGGGAACTTACACGTTGAAGTGCGCTACCCGCGCAAGGGCGGCGGATTGGGCGATCAAAGTCCCCGAGGTGCCGTACCCGCCCCCGCTGGGAGGTTTTTTTAAGGCCCCCCAGACCCACCCGCAGCCTGGAGACAGCCCCCGCCCATCGGGGACGGACACCCGCCCATCGGGGACAGACACTCGCCCATCGGGGACAGACACTCGCCCATCGGGGACAGACGCCCGCCCATCGGGGACGGACACCCGCCCATCGGGGACGGACACTCGCCCATCGGGGACAGACACTCGCCCATCGGGGACAGACGCCCGCCCATCGGGGACAGACGCCCGCCCATCGGGGACAGACGCCCGTGCAGACGGCAGCCATTCCCATCAGCCCCTCAGCGACCAGCGCAAGGCAAAGAGAGGGCAGCCTCCAGCGCACGGACGCTGCTCCGCGTCGCTCGGAGCAGCGTCCGCGCCGCGCGGAGCAGCGTCCGCGCCGCGCGGAGCAGCGTCCGCGCCGCGCGGAGTGGCGTCCTCGCCGCGCGGAGTGGCGTCCGCGTCGCTCGGAGTGGCGTCCGCGCCGCTCGGAGTGGCGTCCGCGCCGCTCGGAGTGGCGTCCGCGCCGCGCGGAGTGGCGTCCGCGTCGCTCGGAGTGGCGTCCGCGTCGCTCGGAGTGGCGTCCGCGTCACGCGGAGTGGCGTCCGCGTGTGTGGTGGGAGGCGGCGTCAGGCGCGTGGGAGGCCGCCTGGAACGCGTGGGATACTCTCTGGAATGCGTGGGAGGCTGCCTGGATCCTGTGGGAGGCTGCCTGGATCCCGTGGGAGGCTGACTGGGACGCGTGGGAGGCTCTCGGCGCCGCGTGGGAGGCGGCGTCGGGTGGGCCGGCCACCGCGTGAGGGGCAAACAAAGCCCAAAGCGGGGGAGCGCAGCCTGCGGACGCAAAGCGCATTGCTCAGGGCGCAGCGCCGTAGGCCGCAAAAAGCGCCCTCGGCGCCGCGTGGGGACGGGCGGCTGCCTCAAGGCTACGAGTGGGTCTGGGGCTCCGCCCCTCCTCTATTGCGCGCCGCGGCGTTTTGCGGCCTCGCTGTGGGCGGCGAGGCCTTCGGCGCGGGCGAGGAGCGAGACGGTGGGGGCCAGGGCGCGGGCGGCGCGGGCGTCGGCGTGTTGAAAGGTGAGCGTTTTGAGGAAGGCGCCGACCCAGAGGCCGCCGGTGTAGCGGGCGGCGCGGGCGGTGGGCAGGGTGTGGTTCGTTCCGGCGGCGTAATCGCCAAAGACTTCGGCGGAGTGCGGCCCGATGAAGAGGGCTCCGTAGTTCCGCAATGCGGGGATGATTTCTCTGTTGTGCGCGGTTTGGAGCTCCAAGTGTTCGGGGGCTCTTTCGTTAGCGTAGGCTGCGGCCTCGTCTATGCCGCCGGCAAGGAGTATCTCTCCGTTGCGCTCCCATGAATGCCCGGCGATGGGGGCGGTGCTGAGGGCTTTAAGCTGCGTTTCTATTTCGGCGATTACGCGCTGGACGAGTGTTTCCGAGAGGCTGACGAGAATCCCTTGTGCGTTTTTGTCGTGTTCGCACTGGGCGAGGAGGTCGGCTGCGACGAGCGCCGGGTCGGCACCGTCGTCGGCGATGATCATCACTTCGCTGGGGCCGGCTACGAAGTCGATGCCGACTTGTCCGTAACATTGCCGCTTTGCCTCGGCGACGAACGCGTTGCCTGGGCCGACGATCATGTCGACGGCTGCGATCTGTGCGGTTCCGTAGGCGAAGGCGGCGACGGCCTGGACGCCGCCGAGGGCGTAAACCTCGTCGGCGCCCGCAAGGGAAAGGGCGACGAGGGTTTTGGGATTGACGGACGATGTGCCTTTGACGACGGGCGAGCAGGCGGCGATGCGGGGGACTCCGGCGACTTTTGCCGGCGTAACGAGCATGAGCGCGGTGGAAAAAAGCGGATAGACGCCGCCGGGGACATAGCAGCACACGGCGTCCACGGGCACGAGTTTGTGCCCCAGGATGAGTCCGGGCATTGCCTCGAAGCGGGGGATGTCGCGCAAGGAGGCTCTCTGGGCCTGGGCAAAGGCGCGGATGTTGTTGAGCGCGAGGCGCATGGCGGCGCGTTCGCCGTCGCTTACGCTCTCCTGAGCCGCCGTCAGCTCGTCTTCGCCGACGCGGAAGAGGGGGCGTTCGGCGCCGTCAAACTTCCTGGCGTACTCGAGGACGGCCTCGTCGCCCCGCCTGCGTACGTCGTCGATGATACGGCTTACGGCGTCTTGCAGTTCTTTCGATTGTGACGCGGGGCTCAGGTTTGCCGATTTGATGTGCTTCATGGGTTGACAGGGAAGGGGGCAACTGTGGCCAGTTGCCCCCCGGTCTTTATTTCAGTGCATCCAGCGCGGGGGTGTACGAAAGACGGTGAGCGTCGGCGACGCCCTTGTAGGTGATCTTGCCTTTGTAGACGTTGAGCCCTTCGAGGAGGCCTGGGTCTTTCTTCAGCGCGGCTTCGACGCCGAGGTCGGCGATTGCCAGGCCGTAGCCCAGCGTCGCGTTGCCGAGGGCAAGGGTTGCGGTGTTGGCGACGGCGCCGGGCATATTGCCTACGCAGTAGTTTACAACGCCGTCTTTGATGTAGACGGGGTCGTCGTGGTAGGTAACATGGCTTGCCTCGCTGCATCCGCCCTGGTCGATGGCGACGTCGACGATGACGGAGCCTTTCTTCATTGTGGGCAGATGGCTGTTGCGGACGAGCTTCGGGGCCGACGAGCCGGGTATCAGCACGGCGCCGATGACGAGGTCAGCCTTAGGAAGGATTTCGCTGATGTTTTCCGCCGTCGAATAGAGCGTGCTGATCTTGTTGCCGTAGAGGTCTTCGAGGTATTCGAGCCGGTCAAGGTTGATGTCCACGACGGTAACGTGGGCGCCGAACCCGACGGCGATCTTTACCGCGTTCGCCCCGACGACGCCTGCGCCCAGCACGACGATCTCGGCATGGGGAACGCCGGGCACGCCGGAAAGAAGCACTCCCTGCCCGCCTGAGGGCCGTTCAAGGTACTTGGCGCCCTCCTGGATGGAAAGACGGCCCGCGATCTGGCTCATCGGCTTTAGGCAGGGAAGCTGCCCTTTGTGGTCCTTGATGGTCTCGAAGGCCACGCCGATGCACTTTGATTTGACGAGCGCGTCAGTCTGAGGGCGGTCCGGCGCAAGGTGCAGGTAGGTGTAGAGAATCTGGTTCTCTTTGATAAGGCTGTATTCAGCCTCAAGCGGCTCCTTGACCTTGTAGATCATGTCCGCTTCCGCCCAGACTTCCTTCGCGCTGCCTGCAAGCTTGGCTCCGGCCTTTGCATAGAGGTCGTCGGGGAAGGCCGAGCCTTCGCCGGCGCCTTTCTCGACGAGGACGGTGTGTCCATGATTCTTGAACGCTTCCGCCATTTTGGGAGTTACACCCACACGATACTCGTGCTTTTTAATCTCTTTGATTACTCCAATTTTCATTTTTTTCTCCTATAGATGAAATTGTAATTTCTGTTACAACGTAACATTACCCTATTAAAGCGCCGATTGTAAGTGCGAAAACGCCGGCGCAGACGGTTTCGCGTCTTTCTTTTCAATGCACTAACTGCACTAGAGGCCTCCCCGCGTTATCGCGTCTTTTGCCGCCGCCTTGATCGTCTCGTTGTACGTGGGGTGGGCAAAAATCGTCTCTTCAATCTGATGGGCGCTGAGCCCCTCTTCGATGCACTGTACCGCCCAGGGGATCATCTCGGTGGCATGGTTGCAGAGGAACTGGGCGCCGATGAGCGCTTTGCTTTCCTGATTGAACACCAGCTTGATGAACGCCCGCTCCTGCTTTTCGAGGAACGCCTTGCCGTT
>JAITNO010000159.1 GCA_031290405.1 Spirochaetaceae bacterium | reverse complement strand
CTTGGAATGTAACTCATAAACTACTCCTTCGCGGCGCGCGCGCCGCCATGTGTTGCATATATGCATTCTCCGGCGACCAGCCGGAGCGGATGCCAATTGAAAACTCCCCCGTCGGACGCTCGTCCGGCGGCGGCGGACGCCCGTCCGACGGCGGCGGATACCAATCCGACGGCGGCGGATACCCGTCCGGCGGCGGCGGATACCAATCCGGCGGCGGCGGATACCAATCCGACGGCGGCGGATACCAATCCGGCGGCGGCGGATACCAATCCGGCGGCGGCGGACACCCATCCGACGGCGGCGGATACCCATCCGACGGCGGCGGACACCCATCCGACGGCGGCGGACGCGCGTCCGACGAGAGAAAGCCTGAAGATGAGGGGGATTTCCACGTCGCCGCGGAGCGGGCGCAGACCGCGCAGCCCCCGCGCAACGCCACGCCGCACGGCACGCGGAAACCAAAAAAAGCCCGGCGCGCAGGCAATGCGCCCCGCCGTGAAAGTTGCGCGTTGAGGCGTCAAAACACCCTCCAGAGGGTCTGTGGAGGGCCTTTCGTCGATGAGGGCTTGACAGAGTTTGTTAGGGCTGTATAATCGCGTTCGTACGTTCGTACGTTCGTACGTTCGTACGTTCGTACGTACGCGCGCGCGTGGCAGTGGTCAGGGTTAGGGCAACAGTCTGGGCTTTTGCAATCATGGGTTTATTGTCTCATGGGGTTTTATTTTTGTCAAGAGGGGGGGCGCCCAGCTCCGCCCCCTTTATGAGGTCTGCTTGCGGCGGACGCGGAGGAACTTGAGCCGCTGAGCGCTCTGCTGCGGGGATTCGTAGTCGCCGGTGAGGATTTGTGTGCGCTCGGCGTTGAGGCGGAGGGCCGTCGCGCTGAACTTGAGGGGCGCGGTGAGGCTTTGGGGGCCGATTTCGACGATGGTGCCGGCGGCAAGGTCGCCCGCGATGCTCAGGGCGGCGTCGTTGTCGGCGTAGAGTTTTTCGTGGAGTTCGTCGCGTTGGCTTACCAGTTGCGCTTTCTCCTTCTCGAGGGCGAGGAGGAGGGGCGTGGCCTTGTCCCACGCGTTGGTGTTGTACTGCGGGCTGAACCTGAAGCGTTGGATTTTCTCTATGTTCTTCGTTATCCCCGCGATTTTGGCGGCGTTTTCGGCGACAAGCTCGAGCTGCGTCCAGTCTATGCCGAGGTGGAAGACGCTTACCTTGCCGGTGCGGTTTTCCACGGTGCCGGTGGAGACGCCGTGGAGGGCGTGGATTTCGGCGTTCTCTATGGTGGCGCCGTCGCTCATGCGGACGGCGCCAAGGGTGTAAATTTGCGAATCAAAGATGAGTTTGTCCACTTCGAGGTCGCCGCGGCAGTAGATTTGACAGTGCGTGATGTGCCCGGTCTTGATGCTGCCGTCAACGCGGATTGTTCCGCGTCTGTCCTCTATGGCGTGGCCCGCGGGGAGCGCCGTCGCGGCGTGGGCCTGGAGCTCCAGGGGGTTCCGTCCGATGATGCCGCCTGCGACGATAAGGTTGCCGCGCGCAAAGACGTCGCTCGCGTCGAGGGTTTGCTTGCAGTCGATGGTGCCGCCTGAGTGCAGCTTGAAGCAATCTTTGACGTCGCCGTGAACCGTCACGTCGCCGGGGAAGTCGATGTGGCCGGTGGAATAGTCGACGGAGCCTTTGATGACGAGGTTCTCTTCGACGTCGATGCGGCCGTCAACGACAAGGAGTTGGCCGCAGATGGTGGAATGGATGCCTGTTTCGTCGGCGCGGGTGTTTTTGCCGGCGCAGATGTTGCTAAGGCTTGTTATCTCAAAGGGGATGTCGATGCCGTAGACGTTGCTGCCTAAGATGCCGGGCACCTTGGGCGTGTAGGTGGCCAGGAGCGCGCCTTCGTCGACGATGGTGTACGGCGAGTATTCGCGGTAGTCGACCTTGACGTTTTGGTCCTCGCCCTCCTTGCAGGGCTTCCGCGCTTCGGCGTATTCGGGGAGGAGGGTGTAGTAGGCGGCGATCTCGGCGACGGGCGGAAGGCCGATGGCGGCGGGGACTTCGGGCACGATGGTCTTGTCGCGCTTGCAGCGGAGGGCGGCGTAGTTAAGGTTGTCCATCAGGAGGCCGTGGGTTATGCCGCTGGCGTGCAGGATGTCTTCGATGTCTTCCTTAGAAAGGGTGATGTGCTCGGGAAATGGCAGAAAGTCCGCTGTGGCCTTCATGGCGTCTTCTGAGATGCTTATGACGATGTACTCTTGACACTCGTTTGGCGATTCGCCGTCGCGATTTTCCAATGAACGCTCCCTCTTAAAATAAGCTTTGCACTGATGCTGGTTCCCATGCTACCGCACGGCTCCAGAAAAATCAACCGCCTTGAGGCAAGGCGCCTCAGAGCCGGCGCCGAAGCTTGCCCCTCCTCATGCCTTGCACTATACTGAGGGAAACGAGGCTTTTAAGGAGGATTCTATGAGAAGCAACAGCGTTAAACTGGGGGCGCCGCGCGCGCCGCACCGGTCGCTTTTTAAGGCATTGGGTTTTATCGACGAGGAACTGGAACGGCCGCTCATCGGCGTCGTCGTCGCACAGAGTGAGATTGTGCCGGGGCACGCTCACCTGGGGCTGATTGCCAAGGCGGCCTCTGACGGGGTGCGCGAGGCGGGGGGCGTTCCGGTGCAGTTCCCGGTGATTGGGGTCTGCGACGGCATCGCCATGGGGCACGTGGGGATGCGCTACTCGCTCGTTACGCGGGAGCTGATTGCCGATTCGGTTGAATGCATGGCGATGGCGCACGGGTTTGACGCGCTCATCTTCATCCCGAACTGCGACAAGGTTGTGCCGGGCATGCTGATGGCCTCCGCTCGGCTTAACATTCCCTCGGTGTTCGTCTCCGGCGGGCCGATGCTTGCCGGGCGGGGGGCGGGCGGCAAGACGCTCACGCTGACGACGATGTTCGAGGCGGTGGGCGCCGTCGGCTCAGGCAGGATGAGCGAGGCTGAGCTTGATGAGCTGGAGGAGCGGGCCTGTCCGGGCTGCGGCTCCTGTTCGGGTATGTTTACGGCCAACTCGATGAATTGCGTGACGGAGGCGCTGGGCATGGCGCTGCCGTTCAACGGGACGGCGCCGGCGGTTCACGCCGAGCGGATCCGCCTGGCGAAGAAGACCGGTTTCCTCGCGATGGATGTGCTGAAGAAGAACATCCTCCCGCGCTCCATCCTGACGGAGCGTGCCTTCTTGAACGCGCTTGCCCTGGACATGGCGATCGGCGCTTCGACGAATACGGCTCTGCACCTTCCGGCGATTGCCGGCGAGGCGGGCGTCGCGCTCGGCTTCGAGGTCTTCAACGCGGTGAGCGCGGCGACGCCGAACCTCTGCCGCCTGGCGCCGGCGAGCGACACGCCTATCGAGGAGCTGCACTTTGCCGGTGGGATTCCCGCCGTCTTAAAGGAGCTTTCGCGGAAGGGGCTGATTGACGATGCGGCGCCGACGGTCTACGGGACGCTCGGCGACGCGATTAAGGCGGCGCTGAACTGCAACACGGCGGTCATCCGTCCGATAGACGATCCGCATTCGCCGACGGGGGGGCTTGCGGCGCTGTGGGGGAACATCGCGCCGGAGGGCTGTGTGGTGAAGCAGAGCGCGGTTGCCCCGTCCATGTTAAGGCACACGGGGCCGGCGCGAGTGTTTGAGTCTGAGGAGGCGGCGTTCGACGCGATCATGGGCGGCCTGATTAAGCCCGGCGACGTTATCGTCATCCGCTACGAAGGGCCGCGCGGCGGCCCGGGGATGAAGGAGATGCTGGGGCCGACGGCGGCGCTGGCCGGCATGGGTCTGGACGACAAGGTTGCGCTCTTAACCGACGGCCGCTTTTCCGGCGCGTCGAAAGGGGCGGCGATCGGGCATATCTCGCCGGAAGCGGCACTGGGCGGGCCGCTCGCCCTGGTCCGCGAGGGGGACGTCATCGAAATCGACATTCCCGCCCGCGCCATTGCGGCAAGGGTTGACGACGCCGAGCTCCTTCGCAGGGGCGCTGAATGGAAGGCGCCTCCGCCCAAGGTTGTCTCCGGCTGCCTTGCCCGCTATGCGGAGCGGGTGGGCTCGGCGGCGCGGGGCGCGGTCTTCGAGTGAGCAAAGAGAAGGAATAGGGAAAAGGGAATTAAAGTAAGAATGAAGAATGATTGCGGAGTGGCGCTTCCCACCGTCTGCCTCATCCCGCTTATTAAGCGGGCGCGCGGCTGGCGCTTGTACACGGCGGACGGCCGACGGCTTGTCGACCTCTGGCAGTGCGGCGGGAAGGCGCTGCTGGGGCACAGGGCGCACAATGTGCTCCGCGACGTAAAGAATGCGGCGGAAAAGGGTCTCTTTGCCCCGCTTCCGAGCGTCTGCGAGGGGCGGCTCCTCCGCTTGCTTGCCCGTCTGTTCCCCGGCAAGGCGTATCGCATCTACCGGGACGGTCTTTCCCTTGCCGCCGCGCTCAAGGCCGGCGGCTTTCCCCCGGAAAGAGTCCCGCTCTGGCGCCCCTTCCTCGACGCGGAATCTCCGTTTGCGCTCAGGTTTGACGTGCCGCCCCCGTCCGTCTTTTCACCCGTCCTGCCCTTCCCGCTGTCGCCGGAAGTTCTCGTCGTCGACGGC
>JAITNO010000128.1 GCA_031290405.1 Spirochaetaceae bacterium | reverse complement strand
TCCAAAAGGCCTGCGCCATCTTCCTCCAGTCCATCGGCAAGGCAAGCGCCGCCATCCCCCTCTCGATGATCCGCGACGTCGTCTTCCTCATCGTCTTTTCCTGCGTCTTGCCCGCGTACATCGGCGTAACGGGCATCTTCTGGGCCGCCCCCGCCGCGGACGTCCTTGCCATACTCATCACCGGCGTCGTCCTGTTCCGCGTGTGGAAGCAGCTGGGAGAGGCGAAGACGGAAGGAACGGCGTCGGTCGACGTGCAAACGATCAAACCCTCCCACAAAGGCGCGATCGTCGCCATCGCCCGCGAGCACGGCTCCGGCGGGAAGCGCGTAGGGCAGCTCGTCGCCGAGCGGCTGGGCATCCCCTGCTACTACAAGGAGGTAACGGCTCTGGCCGCCCAGGAGAGCGGACTGGCAAAGGAATTCATCTCCGACCTCAACGTCAACGCCCCGGCCGTCATGCACAAGCTCTACCTAAGCACCGAGGTCGTGCGGGAGGCCATCGTCGCGCAGGAGAAGATCATCCGCAAAATTGCCGAAAGCGGCTCCTGCGTCATCGTCGGGCGCGCCGCCGGCTACGTGCTCCGCGACCACGAAGACCTCGTCCGCGTCTTTATTCACGCGCCGCAGGACTACCGCGTAAAATACGTCATGCAACACTACGGCGACGGCGAGCACGAAGCCAAAAACAGCATCGCCCGCTCCGATGCGGCGCGCGCCGCCTACTATAAGAACATATCAGGCCTCGAATGGGCAAGCGCCCAGGGCTACCACCTCTGCATCGACAGCTCCATCGGCGTGGAACGCACCGCCGCCGCCATCTGCGACTACATCAAGAATAGGGAATAGAGAAGAGAGAATGGCGAGAGGAGAAGGACAATGCGTTGCGGATGGGGGGCGGCCCCTTAGACCTCCACGCCCTCCCCTT
This sequence comes from Spirochaetaceae bacterium, assembly GCA_031290405.1. GTDB lineage: Bacteria > Spirochaetota > Spirochaetia > Treponematales > Breznakiellaceae > JAITXS01. The sequence goes on along the minus strand of JAITNO010000128.1, from coordinate 8,464 downwards.
GCCAAAAAACGCCCGCCGGGCATCTACCGACGGGCTTTTGCTCTTTGCATTGATTTTACCCGGTGCACTCGTTTGTCGCCGTGGCGGCCTACAAGGCATTCGGCTACCGGGTCTGCCATGAGGTCCAGGGATTCCATAGGCAAAGCGCCAAAGAGCACTTCGTCCGCTGTGGGGATGAGTTGGGCGGGAAGCGCAAATTTGCGGTCTTTCCAGCGGAATTCCACCGGCTCGGTCATGGGGTGTTTTTTGCCTGTGCCGTCCGCCAGTGTGGAAAAGACCGTGCCGTCCAGTTCGAGCCCCAGCGCGGCGCGGGTTTCTTCGTTGATGACGAGGTTCCACGACCCTGTGTCGACGCAGGCATCTACCGTTATCGTGCGAACTTCCTTAAGAACGCCGACTTTAACCCGCACTTTGTCCCCGACATTGGTCAAGGTGATCGTTTCATTAAATGTGCTCATCTTTTTCTCCTTTCTCTCCGTTATACTGCCATTCCCGCAAACCATCAACCGCACGTAAAGACCTTATCGTGAAACCTTTTACCCCCTCCCACCCATAGCCTAGACGCCCAAAGCTGGAGAGCGCAGCCGGCGAACACAAAGCCTGTCGCTGGGGGCGCAGCGCCGGAGGCCGCTGCAAAAAAACGCGGCGCTCTTGTGCGCGGTCTGCGCGCTCTTGTGCGCGGGCGGCCTGCTCGGGACGGTGGGGGGCTCGCCGGGCTCGCTGGGCTTTTTGGCTCGACATGGGCTCATGCGGGCTTTGCACGCGGTCTGGAGGGCGCGGGACGGGGTCTGGTTGCGACTGAAAACGGTGCGGTTTCGATCGAAATTGGTGCAATCTTAACCGAAACTGTAGCAATCTTAACCGAAACTGTACCAATCTTAACCGAAACTGTACCAATCTTAACCGAAACTGTAGCAATCTTAACCGAAACTGTACCAATCTTAACCGAAACTGTACCAATCTTAACCGAAACTGTACCAATCTTAACCGAAATTGTACCAATCTTAACCGAAATTGGTACAGATTCAATTGAGATTAGTGCGGTTGCAGTTGCAACTGGTGCAGTCTCTACAGAGACTGGTGCAGTCCCTACAGAGACTGGTGCGGTTCCGATTGGATGTGGTGCGGTTCCGATTGGATGTGGTGCAGTTCCGAGTGGATGCAGTGCGGGTGCGGATGCGCTGGGTGTGGGGTTTTTAGGTGTGAATGAGGGGCGGCCCTCATCTTTTGAGGGGGCGGCCCTCATCTTTGCGGGGGCGGCGGGGAAACTCTCCTCGCCAGCAAGGAAGCCCGGCTCATGGCGGTTCTGGGAGGCCGCTTCGGACCCCCAGTGGGGAGCGTTGAGGGGGGCGGGAGGGGCGTCGCCCCCCACTTATTCGTGCAGAGCCTTTCCGCGATAGCGGGCAATCGCCGCCACGTCCTTGTCGCCGCGTCCCGAAAGACAGACGATCGTCACGTCGTCGCGGGAGAGCGTCGGGGCAAGAACGCGCGCGTGGGCGATGGCGTGGGCGCATTCGACGGCGGGGATGATCCCCTCGCAGCGTGAAAGATACTCAAAGGCGCAGACCGCCTCCTCGTCGGTAACGGGGACGTACTCCGCGCGCCCGGTTTCGTGCAGCTGAGCGTGTTCGGGGCCGATGCCCGGATAGTCCAGGCCCGCCGAAATCGAATACACCGGCGCAATCTGCCCCTCGCCGTCCTGGCAGAAGAGGGACTTCATCCCGTGGAAGACGCCGACGCTCCCCCGGCTTACCGTCGCCGCGTGCCTGTCCGTGTCGACGCCCGCTCCGGCGGCCTCGCAGCCAATCAGGCGGACGCCCGCGTCGCCGATAAAGGCGTGGAAGATCCCGATGGCGTTGCTCCCCCCGCCCACGCAGGCAAGCACGACGGCGGGGAGCTTGCCTTCGAGCGCGAGGATCTGTTCGCGCGCCTCGCGCCCGATGACGCTCTGGAAATCGCGCACCATGACGGGAAACGGGTGGGGCCCCATGACCGAGCCTAAAACGTAATGCGTGTCGGCGACGCGCGAGGCCCATTCGCGCATCGTCTCGTTCACGGCGTCCTTGAGGGTCTGGGTGCCGGACGTTACCGCGTTGACCTTCGCGCCGAGCAGCTCCATGCGGTAGACGTTGAGCGCCTGGCGGATGGTGTCCTCCCTGCCCATGAAGACTTCGCACTCCAGGCCGAGCAGGGCCGCCGCCGTCGCCGCCGCCACGCCGTGCTGGCCGGCGCCGGTCTCGGCGATGATCCGCGTCTTGCCCATCTTCTTTGCCAACAGCGCCTGCCCCAGCACATTGTTGATCTTGTGCGAGCCGGTGTGGTTTAAGTCCTCGCGCTTGAGGTAAATCTTCGCGCCGCCTAAGTCGCGGCTCATCTTTTCGGCGTAGTAGAGAATCGAGGGACGGCCCGCGTAGTTCCGCCGCAGCCAATCGAGCTCGGCGCAAAACGCCTCGTCGTTCTTGTAATGATTGTACGCCTTCTCAAGGTTGATGATCTCGTTCATCAAGGTTTCGGGGATGTACTGCCCCCCAAAATCGCCGAATCTGCCTGCTTTCATTGAACACTCCTCTATAAAATCAACTGGCTACGCCCCCCGCTCGCTGAGCAAACGGAAGGCTGAAAGCGTCATAGACGCCTCCTCTAGGGCAACGCTCCGTACGCGCCGCACAAGACGCAAAATCTTCGCTCTGTCCTTTACGCCGTCCGTCTCCGCCCCGCTTGAAACGTCGAGGCAGAAGGGCTTTAAGCGAATGGCCTCGTCCATCGTATCACAGTTGACGCCGCCTGCCAAGAAACTGCGTTCGAGGAGGAGCGGGGGGAGGGCCGCCAGGAGCGACCAGTCGAAGCGCGCGCCGGAGCCGGCCGCCGGCCCGTCGAACAAGAGATAGTCGGCGTTCCCGAAAGCCTCCGGCCCCGCGCCCTCCGGCCCCATCCTGACCGCCCGTATCACGGGGAGCCCGCCGCGTTCCTTCAGCCGGTCTATGTATTCGTCGTCCTCGTTGCCGTGAAGCTGGGCCATGCCGATGACGCCTTCCTCGCGGAGGCGCGCTATGTCTTCCAGAGGCGCGTTCACAAACACGCCGACGGGGACGATGCCGCCATCCAAGCGCAGGCGCAAGCGCGCGGCCTCCCGCGCCGAGACCCGCCTGCGGCTTTCGGCAAACACAAAGCCCACGTAGTCCGGGCGCGCCTCGTTCACCGCGTCAACGTCTTCGTCGCGGAAGAGCCCGCATATCTTTATCCTCATCCATTGTTCCCTCAGCCGCCCATCATAAAGGAAAACCTCCGGCGGGGGGAGCCCCCCCACCAGTCAATCGGCGCGCCCCCGTGTTGACGCGTTCAGTCGGCGCCCTTTTCTGTGGGGAGGAGCGCGGATGACGAGCCTTACGCGGGGGTCGGGGGGGGCCGGCGGGCTTGGCTTGCGGGGGGTTTTTTAGTAGAGTTTGTTGCGTGGGCGGCCTGGGGGCCGCCAAAGGAGTTTTACTATGGCGCAACATATATTTCAAACTGAGGTGAGTGAGTTGCTCAACCTTATCATTCATTCCCTGTACTCGAATCGGGAGATCTTTCTGCGGGAGCTCGTGTCCAACGCGTCGGACGCGCTGGACAAGCTTAAATACCTTACCGTGTCGGACGACTTGTACAAGGGCGTCGTCTTTGAGCCGCGCATCGATGTGTCGCTTGATGTTGAGGGGCGCACCCTGTCCATAGCCGACAACGGCATCGGCATGAATGAGCAGGACCTCGTCGAGTCGCTGGGGACGATCGCCCGCTCGGGCACGCGCACGTTCCTTAAACGCTTGAGCGCGGAGGCGAAGAAGGACTCCAATCTTATTGGGCAATTCGGCGTTGGCTTCTATTCGGCGTTCATGGTCGCTTCGAGGATTGAGGTAACGAGCCGGAAGGCTCTGGACGAGCGCGCGTGGAAGTGGTCGAGCGACGGCAAGGAGGGCTACGAGATTGAGGAGGCCGCGCGCGAGGCGGCGGGGACGACCGTGCTCCTTCACCTGAATGACGATGGCGTCGAGGTGGCCGACCGCTGGGGGGTTCAGGGCATCGTAAGGCGGTATTCCAACCACATCGCGTATCCGATTTTCCTTTCGTGGGACGAGGCGACGCGCGACGACAAGGGCGATGTGAAGGGGAAGGAGCGCAAGACCGAGCGGATTAACGAGGGGACGGCCCTCTGGCGGCGGCCCAAGGCCGAACTCAAGGGGGCCGATTATGAGGAGTTCTACAAGCAGATTTCCTACGACGGCGAGGGGCCCCTCTTCTATCTGCATACGAGGGCGGAGGGGGCGTTGGAGTATTGCACCTTGTTCTTTGTGCCTAAGAAGGCTCCCTTCGATTTGTATCACGCCGATTACCGGCCGGGGGTTAAGCTTTACGTCAAGCGGGTCTTTATTACCGACGACGACAAGGAGTTGATGCCGGTGTATTTGCGCTTCCTGCGGGGGGTCGTCGACAGCGAGGATCTGCCGCTCAACGTGAGCCGCGAGATTTTGCAACAGAACAAGGTTCTTGCGAACATTAAAACCGCGTCGGTAAAGAGGGCGCTTGCGGAGTTTAAGCGGATTGCCGAGACCGACGGCGAAAAGTGGAATGAGTTTATCGAACAGTTCAATCGTCCTTTGAAGGAGGGGCTCTATTCGGACTGGGCCAATCGTGAGGAGCTTGCCGATTTGGTGCGTTTCAAGAGCAGCGCGGTGGAGGGCTGGACGAGTCTTTCGGCATACGTTTCGCGGATGAAGGGCGACCAGAAGTTCATCTATTATATTTCCGGCGGGGCGGAGAACACGCTCAAGGCTTCTCCCCTGTTGGAGGCGTACAAGGCGAAGAACATCGAGGTGCTGGTGATGGACGAGGAGATCGACGACATTGTGATTCCTTCGCTGCCTAAGTACAAGAGGGTCTCGGGGCTGCTGGACAAGGACGGCAAGGAGGCGGTGCAGGAATGGGAGCTGAAGGCGGTGAACCGCGCGGGCGCGGACACGGAGCTGGGGGGGCGGGAGGACAAGGACGCCGAAAAGCGGGCGGTGCCTATTATCGAAAAGATGAAGAAGGCGTTGGGCGAGCGGGTAAAGGATGTGCGGCTGTCCCGGCGCTTGTTGGATTCGCCGTCGTGCATTGTGGCGGACGAGAACGACCCTTCCATCCAGATGGCGCAGATGCTCAAGGCGATGGGGCAGTCCGGCGGCGTTCCTGAGGTTAAGCCAATACTGGAGGTGAACGGGGAGCATCCGCTGGTGAAGTCGCTTGCGCTTGCCGAAGACGAGGGGAAGATTGCCGACACTGCGGCGGTGCTGCTGGACCAGGCGCTCCTTGTGGAAGGCCTCAAGCTGAACGACCCCGCCGACTTCGTGAAGCGGCTCAACCGGCTGCTGTCGAATTGATGAATGGAACCGATGGAGTATCCGTTTATTTTTGGGACGGCGGGGCATATTGACCACGGTAAAACGGCGCTGGTGCGCGCCATGACGGGGGTGGACTGCGACCGTCTCGAGGAAGAGAAGCGCCGGGGGATTACCATCGAACTGGGCTTCGCCCCGTTGACGCTGGCCGACGGCAAGACGGTGAGCATTGTCGACGTTCCCGGGCACGAGCGTTTTATCAGGCAGATGGCGGCCGGCGCGGCGGGCATGGACGCGGCCATGCTGGTGATTGCGGCAAGCGAAGGCGTCATGCCGCAGACGCGGGAGCACCTCGACATTCTCGACATTCTCGGCGTCAAATTCGGCCTGGTGGCGTTGACCAAGAAGGATCTGGTGGACGACGAAACGCTTGAGCTTGCGGTTGCCGAGGCGCTCGACGTTACGCGGGGGACCTGCCTTGAGGGCGCGCCTATCGTTCCGGTTTCGTCGCTTACCGGTGAGGGTGTTGAGCGCATTCGGGAGGAAATGGCGAAGATTCTTGAGAGGGTTCCTCCCCGAAGGGGTTTTGGCGCGTTTTTCCTTCCCATCGACCGCGTTTTCAGCAAAAAGGGTTTCGGGAGCGTGGTGACGGGCGCTTCCTATCAGGGCTGCGTCTCGGTGGGCGACGAGGTTGCCATTATGCCGTCGGGCACGGTGGGGAAGGTGCGCTCGCTCCAGACGCATGGGGCGGGCGTGGGTTCCGTTACGGCGGGGCAGCGGGTGGCGGTCAACCTCGCGTCCGTCTCCCAGGATCTGCTGGAGCGTGGCGACGCGGTCTGCGCGAAGGGCGCTTTTATCGCCACGGACTGCATGAACGTCTGGCTTGACGTTCTGCCGTCGGCGCCCACGGGGGTCGCGCACTGGCAAAGGGTGCGCCTCCATGTGGGGACGGCGGATGTCGTCGCCAGGGTTTCGCTGCTGCGGATGAGCGCGGACAGGAAAAAGTCGGAGCTGCTTCCGGGGAGCGGGGGGCCGGCGCAGCTTTTAACGGAGTCTAAGATCACCGTTGCCGCGGGGCAGCGGTTTGTGATTCGCTTGTACAGTCCGCTGGTGACAATAGGCGGAGGGCGGGTTATGCTGCCAAACGTTGGCGCGGCGAAGGGCCGCGCGGAGCGCGAGGCGAAAGCCGCCATTGTCGAGGGGCTGTCGGCCCGCTTCGGGCCGGTTGCGCTGCTGGCGGCGGTGGTGCGCGACAGGGGCGTTCTGGGGGCGTCGGGTCTTTTCGCGCTGTCCCAGATGGATAAAAAGGTGTTCGAGGAGAATCTGAGTCTGCTGTCCGCTGCGCTTGACGCATACGGGCTTCTGGAGTTTGGCCCTTCGCGGGTCTTTATGTCAGACGACGCGTTCGAGGCGGCGATGCGTTCCGCGTTGCGCCTGCTTCAAAGCTTTCACGAAAAGCATCCCGAACGCGCGGGGGTTGACGGCGAAAAGCTTTGCGCGTCGCTGAATGTCCTTCGTGGGGCCGCCTCCGTTGCGAGCGGAGATTTCAAGGCGCTTTTGTCCCTTATGGCGGCGCGGGGGGGCATTGCCTCCGTCGTTGTGCAGGGGAAAACGCAGTACCTGGCGGCGGGGCACAGCGCGTCTTTGGACAGGAAGCTGGTGGAGCTTGTGGAACGCATAGGGGACGCGGTCGCGGCCGCCGGCTTCAACCTGGCAAAGCTTTCGGAACTCGAAGAAACGCTGAAGGCTTCGCCCTCCGACATGAAGCGGGCGATGAAGCATCTGCGGGAAAACGACGGGCTTGGGATGCTGGAAGGGGGGCTGCTCCTCCCCCGGCGGACGCGGGAGCGCCTGCTTGCCGTGCTTTCTTCGATGGACGGCGACATAACGGTCGCCTCCCTGCGCGACGCCGTCGGCGTGAACCGAAAGCAGAGTCTGGCCATGCTTGATTTCCTGGACGCGCAGGGTTTGACGCAACGGGTTGGGGACAAGAGGATTCTGCGGCGCGGCGGCGCGGGCGAGTAAGGGGAGTAGGGCCGGGCGAAAGGCGCGTGCACCGGCCCTACTCCAGGAAATCGAGGCAGGACCATCTGGCTTCGGTCTTTCTTTTATTTTCAAGATAGCGGCCAATGTCAACATTGTTTTTTCTTTCTCCGCCCAATGTCGAAGGGGGGCCGTGTCCGGGGAACACAAGATAATCGCCGCGCAGGGTGAATATATGGTTCTGTATCTTCGCAATTTGATTCATGGCGCCGTAGGGGCTCGGCGTCGCTCCCATCATTCCCGCGCTGAGCGCGTCGCCGGTAAATAAAAAATGATCCACCTTGTATACGACGGAATCGGCGGAGTGCCCCGGCACGGAAATAACTTCTATGTGAAAGTCCCCGATGTTAAAGGCATCGCCGTCGCAGACGATATGAGTCTTATATTCGAAAATATTCTGCTGCGCCGCGTAGATTGGAGTCTGATATATGTGCATTAACGTGCGCACGCCGCGCACATGATTCAGGTGGTTATGCGTAATCAATATGCCCTTTAAGGTATGTTGATGGCCTTCTATAAAGTTAAGGATGGTTGTGTCCATGTCGCCCGGATCGATTATCAGAGCGTCCCGCGGCGTTTCTTCGCCGTCCGAGCCGAGCATATAGCAATTGCCAAACCCTTGCGGACAATAATGGCTAAATACTTTCATGGCTTTCCTAGTTTTCATGTTCAAAAACGGCCTCCGCCGTATTTGAAGATTTGAATGCGACGTTGGCGGTTTCCGCGTCAATAAAAAAGACTTTCTTTATGTTGCAATCGTCAATTGTAACGTCGGTGAGGCGCGCGCCGTTAAATCTGCTGTTGTATAAATTGCTGTGGCTGAACGCGGCGTCCGACAGTTTGGCGCCGCAAAAGTTCAGATGCAGGAGTTCTGAATTCTCGAAAGAACACTGTTGAAACGAGCATCCGCTAAACGATAAAAACTTCATGTCGCTTTCGGAAAAATCGCAATCGACAAATTGCGAGAAGTCAAAGAAATCCATCCTTAACGTGCATTTCTTAAAAGAACAGGAGACAAAAGACGCGCTGATGAAGTTGCAGCCGCAATACATCCGGTTTGAAAAATCATG
>JAITNO010000023.1 GCA_031290405.1 Spirochaetaceae bacterium | reverse complement strand
CGGGGCCGCGTCTAATGGGCGCCAGCCGGGTGGGAAAATGGCCCTAACAGGCCTCCATTTGGGCTTTCCGGCGTGCTTCAACGCCGGTTTTGTTCCTACATCAAACCCTCGTCGGTTTTAATGGCTGTTTTTCAGCGTGTCCTTATTGGGAGCGGACTCTGGGACTCCGACGTCTGCCGCCTGCTCCTCAATGCCGCCTGATTTACCCCGAATTTGGAAGCGCACCGCCGCCCTGCGGGTTGCCTTGACAAAAATAGGGCTTCTCGAGAGAATGGGGCCATGCGGCGTGATGAAATAAAAAAGATTTGCATGGTGGTTTTGGCGCTCTTTCCTGCGACGCTCCCGGCGGCGGAGAGCGATGTTGAGCTTCTTAAAAGGGCGGATGGTCTTGCGAGTTATCTGGATGCGGACTTTGCGGCGAAATATACGATTGTCCATTCCAAGCCGGGGCTGGGCAACTCCGTGACGGTGGCGTCGGTTTTTCGCCGGGACAGGGACGAGAAGTATGCGATTATTGTTACTGAACCGGAGATAAGTCTGGGCGAGGGGTACCTGAAACAGGGGGATATGATTTGGATCTACGATCCGAGCAGCGGGCTTTTTGAGTCGACGAAGAGCAGGGAGCGTTTTCGCAATTCGAGCGCGAGCAATTCGGATTTTACGCGCTCGACGCTGGCCGAGGATTACCGCGTGGAATCGGGTTCGGACGAGAGGCTGGGGGTTTTTCAATGCCGCGTGCTGTCTCTGCTGGCGCTGACGGACAAGGTGGCGTATCCGCGGATGAGGATCTGGATTAGCGAGGATGGTCTGGTGCGTAAAACGGAGGAGTACGCTTTGTCGGGGCAGCTTTTGCGGACGACGGCGATTCCTGATTACGAGAAGATTGGTTCAAGAAGGGTGCCTAAGTCGATTGTTATTGTGGATGCTCAGCGTGGTGCGACGATGAATGGTCAGTTTGTGCATGAAAAGACGCAGATTACGATTCAGAATCCTTCGTTCCGCGCGTTGGACAACGCGATTTTCTCCAAACAATTTCTTGAAAACGCTCAGCGCGGCGGCCGCAAATGAATCCCGCCTGCCGTGTGAAGTTTTTTGTTCTGTCGTTTGTCGCATTTTCGGGCGCGGGGGGGCTTGCGGCGCAGGATCTGGACGATCTTTTTGCGGACGCGGTGGACACGGAAATTGCGGAAGAAGAAAATGCCGAAGCTGCTGAGAGTTTGTTCCTGGGCTTGTTTAAGCCGGGCTTCGGCATTTACGCGGATTACTCCATTGTTGTGAGCTATCTTCCCGGATGGGGGCGCGTTGACGCAGCGGAGAAGCGCGCCGATTATTCTCCCTGGGGCGATGATTTTAAGTTCCGCGATGCTTTTAAGGGCGATCAGCCTTTCGGCGCGGAGATGAACGCCTACTTTGGGGTGGATATTCGGATTTCGTCTGTGTTGCGGTTCTGGCAGTCGGTAAAGTTTTCCATACCGAAGATGTCGTTGGCGCTCTATGAATTTTACGGCGAATACCGTTTATTAAACACCGCTTATTTTAAGATTGGAAAATACGATTACAACTGGGGCGTTTCCCCCAACTTCCCCTACACGAATCTTCTTATTCGGATGCCTGCGGAAGGTTCGGAGTCGAGTGATATGTATCTTGCGAAAATCGACGTCCCGATAGGCGTCGGCGGTATCCAAGGCATAGGATATACAAGAAAGAATGTGACTGAGGATCCTAAGCTGGAACACTTTGCCTTCGGCGGAAAATATAATTTTGCAAGCCGCTATGTGGATGCCAATCTGGGCAGTTTATACTACGAAAGGATGCCCTGGCGGTCTTTTCTTTCATTAAAGACGACGATATTCGCATCGACGGAGGTCTATGCTGAGGCTCTTGCCGTCGTTAATCCGCATACCTGGGAGGATTTTCATTTCTCCGGCAGTTTTGGCGCATACCAGGATTTTTTTGGCGATAAACTCAGGGTGAACGCCGAGGTTTTTTACAACGGGGAAAACGATACGAGCTATGTCAGGTATGAAAACCCTCTTGACGATACGAAAAAAACGTATCCTTTTATCAGCGGAACAAACTTTGCGTTTAACGTCGATTATCACCCGGGCGTTCTTTCCAACCTAAGGATCGGAGTGAAGCTGCTCTATGCCCTTGCGGAAAATTCGGGGGAGGCGGTGCCGGGCGTCAGCATCGAACCGCTGGAACATTTAAGGGTATACTTTGCGGTTCCCATGGTTTTCGGGAACAGAAACGGAACGTATTATGCGTTCAACGATGATAAATACAACAGGCCGTTCAGCTTTATTTTTGCCGTCTCCCTGAAGGGCGGCTTCAAATTCACGCACTACTAATGACGCGCTGATCGGCTCATGCGCGGGGGGCGTGCGCCGCCTTTGCCCACTGCAATCCGAGGGTTCCAGACTACAGTCTGGAGGTTCCAGACTTCAGTCTGAAGGTTTCAGATTACAGTCTGAAGGTTCCAGACTCCAGTCTGAAGGTTCCAGACTCCAGTCTGAAGGTTCCAGACAACTGTCTGTGTGGTGTCTTTCAGCGCGTCCCGGAGGGAGAGCGCCTAAAACTCCATCTTTATTCTGCCGCGGAAGCTGCGCGAAAGGGTCAGGCGGTCGGCGTATTCGAGGTCGCCGCCGACGGGCAGGCCCGACGCCAGGCGCGTGATCGCGACGGGGGAATCCTGGAGCGCTTTGTGGATGTAAAGCGACGTCGTGTCGCCTTCGAGCGTGGGGTTTAGCGCGAGTATCACTTCGCTTATCTTCTCGCTCCGGACTCTGCGGACCAGGCTGCCGATGGCGAGGTCGTCGGGATTAACGCCGTCGAGGGGCGCGATAAGGCCGCCTAAAACGTGGAAACGGCCCCGGAATTCCTTTGATTCTTCTATTACACGGACATCCTGGGAGCGTTCGACGACGCAGAGCAGGGCGCCGTCCCGCGTCGCGTCGGCGCATATCGGGCAGGGGTCGTTTTCCGTCCAGGCGCCGCACACCGAACAGCGCCGTATCGAATCGTGCAGGCTCTCAAGCCGTTCCGCCAAGAGCCGCGCGTACGACCTGTCGGATTCGAGGATGTGGTAGGCCAGCCGCCCGGCGCTCTTCTTTCCGATTCCGGGCAACTTTGCGAGGAGACCGATTATCGCGTCGATGGAATTCATCTATGGCGCGCCGCCTCCGGCCCATTGTCCGGCAACATCGCCGCCTATCCCCGAAACGAGCTGCCCCATTTGGGCGCTCACCGCCCCTCTGACCTTTTCCAGCGCGTCGGAAAATGCGAAGAGGATTAAATCCTGCAGCATATCGATCTCCTGGGGATTGACGATTTCCGGCGTTATGCGTATGGCGACGACGTCCATCCGCCCGTTCATGTCGACCTCCGCCATGCCGCCGCCGGAAGAGCCCGTCACGACGACGCCTTCCATCTTTTTCTGGAAGTCTCCCATCTGCTCTTGCAACTTCTTCGCGTTTTTCAACATATCCATCGGGTTTATTTTCAAACCATGCTCCTTTGGGGGCCGCCTTCCACTATCGTTCCGTCAAATACGCGACGGACAAGCTCAACTTCAGGCGGAATCGCCTTTTTTCCCGCCGCCTGTGGCAATTCGTCGGAGGCGGTTTCGCCGGTCTTCCGCCCCTCAAGTATCCTGTCAAACGATTCGCTGAGCGAAAGCGGCTTCTCGCCCGCGCCGGCCGCTTCCATCGGGCCTCGAACGGGGCCCCTTTCCGCCTGAAGGCCCTGCGCCGCCCCCGCCCCCGCCCCAGCCGCCGCCCCCGCCGCCTCCGCCGACGGTTCCCGCACCTCAGCGCCGAGCGCCGCCTTCGCGTCCATGAGCGCTTCGCGCAGTTCGTCGGGCGACACCCAGTCCTTGAGCGAACAGAGCCTGACGGCGGCATTCTCCAGCTCGAAGCGCGGCGAGACCGAATAGCGGATGTCGCGGTAAAGACCCAGGAGGACGCGCAACGCCTCCTCCAGGCGGGCCGCGTTCAGCGTTTCGCGTATCTTTGGCGAAAACCGCTCCAGAGGGTAGCCCGTCAACTGCTCCCGCGTGATGCCGCATTGAATCAGGAGGAGGCTGCGAAAATACGACGCCAGGTCGATCGTAAAGCGTTCAATCGTAACGCCCTTTTCAATCACCTCGTCCAGCAGATTAAGCGCCGCGCCCGCGTCGCCGGACGCAAGCCCTTCAGCCAGAGCGTTCAGTTCGTCCAGCGCGACAAGCCCCAGCTTTTCGCGGATAAGCGCCGCGCGGATGTTCCCCTGGGAAAAAGAGGCAATCTGGTCGAACAGCGTATACGCGTCGCGCAGACTCCCCGTCGATTCGCGGGCAATCCAGAAAAGCGCCTCGTCCTCCGCCTGAATGTTCATCTCGGCGCAGGCAGTCTTCAGAGCCGCGCAGATCGTCTCGATGGAGATCAGCTTAAACGCGTACTGCTGGCAGCGGCTCCTGATCGTCGCCGGCACCTTGTGCTGCTCCGTCGTCGCAAAGATGAAGACGACATAGGGCGGCGGCTCCTCAATCGTCTTGAGCAGCGCGTTAAAAGCATTGTTCGTGAGCATATGCACTTCGTCGATAATGTAGATCTTGTAGCGCGAAGATTGCGGAGGGAAGAGCGCCTCATCCTTGATCTGCCGCACGTCATTGACGCCCGTGTTCGACGCGCCGTCGATCTCGATAACGTCGATGCTCCCCCCCGTGCTGATTTCCACGCAGGACGGGCAGACCCCGCACGGCTTAGCCGCAGGCCCCTTTTCGCAGTTAAGCGCGCGGGCAAAAATACGCGCCGCGCTCGTCTTGCCGCAGCCGCGCGGACCGTAAAAGAGGTACGCGTGGGCAATCTGCCCATCTTCCAGCAGCGCCGTCAACGTCGAGCTGACGAACTCCTGCCCGGCAAGCTCGTCGAACGTCTTCGGCCTCCGCCTTGACGCGGTAACTTCAAAAGACATTTCGACAGGCTAGGAGGCCGTAAAGCCCGCCTCGGCCACGGCCGCCTTCATCGCGTCGAGCACGACGGAATCGTCATGGTCCACCTCTCCGGCGCCCTTTTTCAGGTTCACCTTCACCTTCTTAACGCCCGGAAGCCCCTTCAACGCGTCTTCGACGGCCTTGACGCAATGCCCGCAGGTCATGCCTGCAATAGTTAATTTTGTTTTCATGGCATCACTCTACAATTCTTGCGTAAAAGTGTAAAGCAGTCCATAACGAGCGCCTATGGGCGGCTTCATCCACACCGGCGAATACGACACCCTGCTTACCTACGAAATATTCAAGAAGATGCTGGCGCAAAAGAGGTCGCGGGATAGGGCGCTGGAGTGGCTGGGGTGAGGCCCCCCCCCCGCCTGCCATTCATTGCTTTTCCTGGAGGGATGTTCTAGGATGAACGGCATTGGGGGAGACAGTATGAATGAAGTTTTAAGCGCGGCGGAGCGGGAACGGCTGACGGCGGAGCTGCCCGTGCTGGCGGATGTGAGCGCGCTGCGCGAGGTGTTTTGGGCGAACCCGCGCTACCAGGAGGATGCGCCGATCGAGGTGTGCGGCCTGGATGCGGCGGCTATGGACGACGCTGCCGCGCGGCTTGTGCGCTTTGCGCCGTTCTTGGCGAAGGCGTTTCCCGAAACGGCAGGAGCAGGCGGAATCGTCGAATCGCCGCTCGTCCGCGCGCCGGCGATGAAGCGGCATCTGGAAGAGGCGCTGGGAGAGCGCATCGCGGGGCCCTACCTCGTAAAGCTGGACAGCCACTTGCCCATTTCCGGCTCGATAAAGGCGCGCGGGGGCGTCTACGAAGTCCTTGCCCACGCGGAGGCCCTGGCGCTGGACGCGGGGCTTTTGAAACAGGGCGACGACTACGGGATCCTTGTGGACGCCGCGTTCCGCGACTTTTTTAGTTCTTGGGAGCTTGCCGTCGGCTCGACGGGGAACCTCGGGCTTTCCGTCGGCATCATAGGCGCGAAGCTGGGGTTTAAGACGACGGTGCATATGTCCGCCGACGCCCGCCGCTGGAAGAAGGACCTCTTGCGGAGCCGGGGCGTAACGGTCGTCGAATACGACGCGGACTACAGCAAGGCCGTGGAGGCGGGGCGGAAGACCGCCGGCCCGCGCTGCCATTTTATCGACGACGAAAACTCCCGCCGGCTCTTCCTGGGCTATTCCGTCGCCGCGCTCCGCCTGCAAAAGCAACTTGAGGCCGAGGGCATCCCCGTGGACGTCGACCGCCCGCTTGCCGTGTATCTGCCCTGCGGCGTCGGCGGCGGCCCCGGCGGCGTCGCCTGGGGGCTCAAGCGGGTCTTTGGAGGCGCCGTTCACTGTTACTTTGCCGAGCCCACCCACGCCCCGTCCATGCTCATCGGCTTGGCGACCGGCCTTCATAGCGCCGTCAGCGTCGGCGACTTCGGCATCGACAACAAAACCTGCGCCGACGGGCTCGCCGTAGGGCGGCCTTCGGGCTTTGTCGGCGCCGTCATGGAGACCCTGCTCGCCGGCGAATACACCGTCGGCGACGACGCCCTCCATCGCCTCGTCTATCAGCTCATCGAAAAAGAGGGCGTCGCCGTCGAGCCCTCCGCCGCCGCAGCCCTCATCGGGCCCGCCCGCGTCCTCTCCGCGAGCCCCGCCGAGCGGAAGAGCCTCGAAAACGCAACGCACATCGCCTGGGCCACCGGCGGAAGCATGGTACCCGCCGAAGAGATGCGCGCCTTTTACCAAGCGGGAAAGGCCGCCTCCCCGCACCCCTATTGGAACGCGCGCGTCAAAAGCTTAAAGCCTTACGTCCCCGGCGAGCAGCCCCGCGAGCAGACCCTCATCAAGCTTAACACCAACGAAAACCCCTATCCCCCCCCGCCGTCCGTCGTCCAGGCAATGCGCGACGCAAGCTGCGAGAAGCTGCGCCTCTACCCCGACCCCAGCTGCGCCGCCCTGCGCCAGGCCATAGCCGAACGCCACAACGTCGAACCAAGCCGCACATTCGCCGGCAACGGCTCCGACGAAGTACTCGCCCTCGCGTTCGGCGCGTTTTTTGAAGACGCCGAACGCGCGCACGCACAACCCATCGTCTTTCCCGACGTAACCTACAGCTTCTATCCCACCTTCGCCCGCCTGTGGAACGTGCCCTATGGAACCGCCCCCCTGCAAGACGATTGGACCATCAGGAGCGACGATTACCTTGCCCAGTGCGGCGGCGCCGTCATAGCCAACCCCAACGCCCCCACCGGCATCGCCCTAGACCCCGAGCGCCTCCTCGAAATCGCTCATTTCCAGGCGCGCAACAACGCCGTCGTCATCGTCGACGAAGCATACGCCGACTTCGGCGCAGACAGCGTCATACCCCGCCTTAACTCAGGCGCGCACGACAACATCCTCGTCGTCAAAACGCTCTCCAAATCGCATTCGCTCGCCGGTCTGCGCGTAGGCTACGCCGTCGGCAGCCCGCAACTCATCGCCGCCCTCGAGCGAATGCGCGACTCATTCAACTCGTACACCCTAGGCGCCGTCGCCCAGGCCGGCGCCGCCGCCGCACTGCGCGAGGGCGCCTACTACGAGCGCACAATCCGCGCCATCGTCGCAACCCGCAGCCGCGTCAGCGCCGATCTTATCGGGCGCGGCTTCACCGTCCTCCCCTCCAGCGCCAACTTCATCTTCATCAAGCACCCCCAACTGTCCGGCCCCCAATTCCTCCAGCGCCTGCGCGAACGCCGCATCCTCGCCCGCCATTTCGACGCCCCCAGAACCGCCAACCACATCCGCGTTACCATAGGCGCGGACTCCGACATGGACGCCTTCCTCGACGCGTGCCAGTAAATTTTGTTGCGCCCTACGGGAGCCACAGGCTCTTTTTGCGCCCTACCAGCGGGGGGCGGGTAGCGCCCTTCGTCGTGCAAGCCCTCCGCAACAGTCCATTCGCATTGAGGTTGTAAATTTGCGCCGCTATTCGCGGCGTGGGGCTAAGCCCTCAGCAATGCGCCTTACGTCCGCAATCGGCGTTCCCCAGCTTTCGGCTTTGTTTTTATAAAGAGGAAGAAATGAACCATTCGTCGAGGAGAATGAACCATTCTTCGAGGAGAATGAACCATTCTTCGAGGAGAATGAACCGTTCGTCATGGAGAATGAACCATTCGTCATGGAGAATGAACCATTCGTCAGGGAGAATGAACCATTCTTCGAGGAGAATGATTCATTCGTCAGGGAGAATGATTCATTCTTCGAGGAGAATGATTCATTCGTCAGGGAGAATGAACCATTCTTCGAGGAGAATGAACCATTCGTCAGGGAGAATGATTCATTCGTCATGGAGAATGGATCATTCGTCGAGGAGAATGAGCCGCGCCGCGCACCGCTCAAATCGCGCGCCGCGCCACCCAGAGCGCGTTTCAAGCCGCAAAGACCGCGTGTCGAGGCATCCAGCCCCCGCGCCCGTTTGTCAAGAGGGGGGTCTGGGGGGTTTTTTGTAGCGGCCTACGGCGCTGCGCCTTGTGCGATGGGCTTTGTGTCCGTGGGCTGCGCTCTCCAGCTTTGGGTTGCTAGGCGGGGCGGGTAGCGCCCTTCGTCGTGCAAGCCCTCCGCAACAGTCCATTCGCATTGAGCTTGTAAATTTGCGCCGCTATTCGCGGCGTGGCGCTGCGCCCTGTGCGATACGCCTTGTGTTTGAGAGTTGCGCTCCTCCGCTTTGGGCCTCGAGGCGAGCGGGGAGCGGGGAGCGGGGGGCGCACCCCCCTCCTTAGCCGATCTGCTTCATCAAGTCGGCCATTTCAAGGGCCGAGATGATCGCGTCCCAGCCGCGGTTGCCGGCCTTTGTGCCCGCGCGCTCGACGGCCTGCTCAATCGTTTCCGTCGTGAGGATGCCGAAGATGACGGGGACGCCGCTGGACAGCGCCGCCTGGGCGACGCCTTTTGCCGCTTCGGAGGCGACGAGGTCGTAGTGCGACGTCGAGCCGCGGATGATGGCGCCGAGGCAGACGACGGCGTCGTAGGCGCCGCTCTTCGCCAGCTTTGCCGCGACGAAGGGCGTCTCGAACGAGCCGGGCACGCGGACGACGGTGAGGTTTTCCTCGCCGCCGCCGTGCCGCGTGAAGCAGTCCAGCGCGCCTTCGAGCAGCCGCTCGGTGATGAAGCTGTTAAAGCGGCTTACGACGACCGCAAACCGCTTGTCCTTCCCTTCGAGGGTTCCGTTGATTTCTTTTACCATGATGATGCTCCTTTCTCCAATATGAGGGGGATTATACCCCCTTTAGACCAACTTCAAATAGTGCCCCAGCCGGCTCTTCTTGGCGGCCAGGTAGCCGCGGTTCCCGTCTTCGGGCGTGATTTCCAGCGGAGCGCGCTCGCAGGGCGCAAAGCCTGATTGCGCCAGGGCGTCGACCTTCGCCGGATTGTTGGTGAGGAGCCGCCCGCCGCGGACGCCCAGGTCCCGCAGGATGGCGACAGCCGCCTCGTATTCGCGCTCGTCCACGGCGTGCCCCAGCTTGAGGTTGGCGTCCACGGTGTCCAGCCCCTCGTCCTGCAGCTTGTAGGCGCGGATCTTTTCGGTGAGCCCGATGCCCCTGCCCTCCTGCCGCAGGTAGACGAGGACGCCGCCTTCCCGCGCGATGCGGCGCATCGACTCGAAAAGCTGAGAGCCGCAGTCGCAGCGCAGCGACATGAGCATATCGCCGGTGAGGCACTCCGAGTGAACGCGCACGAGGGCATTGTCGGGCGCAAAGCCCTTCTCCGAGACGAGGGCGAGGTTCGGCATATCAGGCTTCCCCGCGTTCTCGTAGAGGATGAGGCTGAAGGCGCCCGCGCGCGTCGGCAGCCGGCTCGTCGAGAGGCGCCGCGCGGGCTCCCCACGCCGTCTGCGCCACTCGATGAGCCGCGCCACGGTGAGGATGTGCAGCCCATGCCGCTGCGCCATCTTTTCCAGGCGCGGCAGGCGCGCCATCCGCCCGTCGTCGTCGAGCGCCTCGCAGAGTAT
>JAITNO010000164.1 GCA_031290405.1 Spirochaetaceae bacterium | reverse complement strand
TTTTTTTTTGAGTTATTCGGCGTCGTTAAGGACAGTGCGTCCATCGAACCGGAAGAAACAGACCCGAAATATAATTCACCGCGTTCCGATAAAAGCCATACGGGAAAATCCTGATCAGTTTGGGGTGCGAACGAGCCAGTTGTACCCCCGAACAAGCCAGTTTTAGGTACGAACAACTCAGCCTGGGGTACGAACGACTCAGTTTGGGGTACGAACAAACCGTTCGTGCGCACGAATGATTTGCACCTAGGGACGGGCAAGCCCTTCGTTTTTCAGCGCGTCCCTTAGAATGGCCGCTCCCACCTAAGAGCGGACGGCTCCTCTTCTCTGTCGTAAAAACTATTGACAGTGATGGTTTGTTTTAGGGAAAATAGGGCTATGCAGATTAAATTGATTGTTCTGGCGATTACGATTGCCATGTATGCGCTGGTCATTGTTTTTCAAAATAAGAAGGCTTATGCGGCGTTGATCGTCGGCGCGCTGATTGTGGTTCTTGAGAATGTCGTTTTGCCGCGCGAGTGGGTGGGCGACGCGCTCGTCGCGCCGTTTGAGGCGCTCTTCGTGCTGGTAAATTGGAGCGTGTTGATGATTTACATCGGCAGCCTGGTGATAGCCGAGCTGTTCATCTATTCGCGGGCGCCGGCGCGCATCGCGGACAACATCGTCGATTGCTCCCCCCGTTCGGGCGTCGCGATCGTGGTGATTCTGATTATTACGGGGATCATCTCGGCGTTTGTCGAAAATGTGGCCACCGTGCTGGTGATGGCGCCCATCGCGCTGGCCCTCTCAAAGAAGATAAACATGAATCCTAAGTTCTTTATGATCGGCCTCGCCGTCATGTCCAACTTACAGGGAACGGCGACGCTGGTAGGCGACCCGCCGTCGATGATCTTTGCCAGTTACGCGCGCTATGGGTTTAACGATTTCTTCTTCAAAGATGGGCGGCCTTCAATATTCTTTTTTGTGCAGATTGGGATGCTCACCGGCGCGCTGTTCTTCTACGTGCTCTTTGCGCGCGGCGGGAAGGGGCGGGTTGCCGTCAAAAAGACGCCCGTTGCGTCCCTGTTCCCGTCGATTTTATTCATACTGATGATTGTGGGGCTGGCCGCTTGCTCATTTTTGTTGAACGAGGGTGTTTCCCTTGAATCGGGGCTGCTCGTGATGGCGCTGGCCCTTGTGGGGCTTTTCTGGTTCCGCTTGGTTCGCAAGGAAAGCGCGCGGGCGGTCATCGACGTGGTAAGGCGGCTTGACTGGGAGACGATATTCTTTTTGATTGGCATCTTTGTGGTCGTGGGAGCTCTTTCAAAGACGGGCATTCTGAGTGATTTTGCGCGCGCTTTGAGCGCGCTTATCGGGGGGAACGCCTTGCTGGGCTTTATCGTCATCGTGCTTGTTTCGATTGTCATATCGGGCTTTGTGGACAACGTGCCCTACATCATCGCCATGCTGCCGGTGGCGGGCTCTCTCTCCGCCCATCTGGGCTTGAG
This sequence comes from Spirochaetaceae bacterium, assembly GCA_031290405.1. Lineage (GTDB taxonomy): Bacteria > Spirochaetota > Spirochaetia > Treponematales > Breznakiellaceae > JAITXS01. The sequence goes on along the minus strand of JAITNO010000164.1, from coordinate 6,212 downwards.
CCCTGAGCTGCTGATGTTTGCGCTGCTGATCGGCTCCTGTTTGGGCGGCAACCTCACCCCCTTCGGCGCGTCGGCGAACATCGTCTGCGTGGGCATACTCAAGAGGGAGGGCGTCGTGGTAAACTTTCCCGGCTGGCTAAAGGTGGGGCTGCCGTTTACCGTCCTGACGACGGCGGCGGCGTCCGTCGCGGTGTGGTTTGTTTGGGGTTAAGGCGCCGCCGGTGGGGGGCTGCCCCTCGGCTCTAAAAAAAGGTAGGATGGCTGATCATGGATGTATCATTAAAAGATCTAAACGCGCTGTTTCCCGCTGATTTGAGCGAAGACCAAAAGGCGCGGGCGAAAACACTTTTTCTTAAAAGACTGTCGAAAGAGGCGCACCTCTTTTACGGGGGAAAGGTTCAGACGGCGCCTAAGTGCGGCGTCTTTGGCTTTAACTGGTTCAACGTTTGGTATACGCCCGGCGTCTCGGAGGTTTCGACGACCATCCGCGACGACAACGACGCCTCGTTCGCCCTCTCCAACCGCGGCAACCTCGTCGCCGTCGTCTCCGACTCCACGCGCGTCCTGGGCGACGGCGATTGCACGCCCCCAGGCGGGCTCGGCGTCATGGAAGGCAAGGCCATGCTGATGAAGTACTTAGGCGGCGTGGACGCCGTTGCCCTTTGCATCGACTCGCGGGGCAAAGACGGCAAGCACGATCCCAATAAGATCATCGACTTTGTGAAGATGGCCGCCCCTTCGTTCGGCGCCGTCAACCTGGAAGACATAAGCCAGCCCAACTGCTTCAAGGTACTCGACGAACTGCGCGAGGCCTGCGACATCCCCGTCTGGCACGACGACGCGCAGGGCACCGCCTGCATCACCCTCGCCGGCTTACTCAACGCGCTTAAGCTTGCCGGCAAGAGGCTAAGAGACGCCCGCATCGTCCTTTTGGGGGCGGGCGCGGCAAACACCACGATCGCCCGCCTTATTCTTGCCGACGGCGGCGACGGCGCAAAGATGACGATCTTCGACTCGAAGGGATCCCTCCACAGTGGGCGGGAGGACTGCAAAACAGATGCGCGGGAGTATCGCAAGTGGGAGCTCTGCCAAAAGACGAACCCTCTGCGCGCCGCCTCTCCTGCGGAGGCCCTTAAAGGGGCCGATGCGCTCATCGCTCTTTCCAAGCCGGGGCCGGACACGGTCAAGCGCGAGTGGGTGCGCTCGATGGCGGCAAAGGCTATCGTCTTCTGCTGCGCCAATCCCGTGCCGGAGATATGGCCCCACGCGGCAAAAGAAGAGGGCGCGTTCATCGTGGCGACCGGGCGCGGGGACTTTCCCAATCAGGTAAACAACTCAGTCTGCTTCCCCGGCATCTTGAAGGGGGCGCTCCTTGTGCGGGCAAGGAAGATCACCGACGGGATGGCCATCCGCTGCGCCCATTCGATCGCCGACTTTTCAGAAAAGCGCGGCATCACGCCGGAGAGCATCGTCGCCACGATGGAAGAGGCCGACGTATTTGCAGTTGAGGCGGCGGATGTGGCAATGCAGGCCATAGAAGAGGGCGTCGCCCGCGTGCGCTTAACCTGGGACGAAGTCCACGCGCGGGCGACGGCGGACATCAAGGCCGCCCGCGCGCTCTTCGATGATATGCGGCGACTGGGCCACATCAAGGAGCCCCCCGTCGAAATGCTGGAACACGCGCTGGCCGACGCGCTGAAGGCGGTGAGGGCGACGCCGCTTGCATAAGCCGGCGCGGCTTGGGGAACGGCGTCCGTCGCCCTGGATGGGTGTCCGTCGCTTTGTATGAATGAAATGGATGTCTGTCGCTTTAAGCGGTGGAAATAGGAGGATACGGTATTGAATATGCAAGAAATTAAACAGCTGAGGCTGTTTGCCGCGCAGATACGGCGCGAAACGGTAAAGTGCGTCGGGGCGAGGGGCTTCGGGCACATCGGCGGGGCGCTGAGCGTGGTCGACGCGCTGGCCGCGCTCTACGGCGGGGTGATGAGGATCGACCCGAAAAACCCCGATTGGGCGCAGCGCGACAAGCTTGTGATGTCGAAGGGGCACGCGGGGCCGGCGGTCTACGCGACGCTTGCCCTTAAGGGCTACTTCCCCCTCGACTGGCTTGCCACGCTCAACCGGCCAGGCACGAAGCTGCCGAGCCACTGCGACCGGAAGCTTACCCCCGGCGTCGATATGACGACCGGCTCGCTGGGGCAGGGAGTCTCCACGGCCATCGGGCTTGCCCTGGCGCAAAAGCTTTCCGGATTGCCGGGCAGTACCTACCTGGTAACGGGCGACGGCGAGCTTGACGAGGGGCAAGTCTGGGAGGGCGCGCTCTTCGCCCCCCAGCAGGGGCTTTTCAACCTTACCTGGTTCGTCGACGCGAACAAGAAGCAGCTTGACGGCTCGGTTGCGGAGGTCTTGGGACTGGGCGACATTGCCGCGAAGTTCCGCGCGTTCGGCTGGAACGCGCTTGCGGTGGACGGCGGCGACGTGGGGGCCATCGCGGGGGCGGTCGAGGAGGCGCACAGGGAGCGGGGGGCGCCGACCTGCATCGTCCTTGACACGGTGAAGGGCGCCGGCTTGCCCATGATAGAGGAAATAGAGCTAAATCATCATATCGTGCTTGAAGGCAAGCTCCTCGAACGCTGCCTGGCCTACATAGAGAAAGTGATTTGCGACATCGAAAAGGAGGCGGTATAAATGATTGTTTATGACGGAACATTGGACAAAGAACCGTATAAAAATGTGTTTGGCAGGGTGATGGAAGCCCTCGCCAAAGAGGATGAGGCCGTCGTCTATTTGGACGCCGACTTGATGAACTCGATTGGCACGCACACGTTTTGGAAGAACAACAAGGACCAGGCGATAAACTGCGGCATCGCCGAAGCGAACATGGTCGGCATCGCGGCGGGGCTTTCCGCCGCCGGTAGAAAGCCTTACATCCACACGTTCGGCCCCTTCGCCTCGCGGCGCTGCTTCGACCAGCTGTTTCTGTCGGTGGGCTACGCGGGCAACAGCGTCCGCGTCTTCGGCTCCGACGCGGGCGTTACCGCCGCGTTTAACGGCGGCACCCATATGCCCTTCGAGGACATGGCCCTTCTGCGCGCCGTACCCCACAGCACCGTCATCGAGATTTCCGACGGGGCGATGCTGGAAAACATGATGAGGCAGCTCAAGGACAGGCCCGGCCTCAGTTACGTCCGCCTGACGCGGAAGACCTACGACAAGATCTATTCGGCGGACCACAAGCTTGCCATCGGCAAGGGAGAAATCCTCCGCGACGGAGACGATCTTACCATCATCGCCTGCGGGCTCATGGTGGGGCAGGCGATGAAGGCCGCCGGCGAGCTTGAACGCGGCGGCCTGAGCGTGCGCGTCGTCGATATGTTCACCGTAAAGCCGCTGGACGGCGCCCTGGTGGAGCGGTGCGCAAAGGAAACCGGCGCAATCCTTACAGCCGAAAACCACAATGTGATTGGCGGCCTGGGCGACGCGGTGGGGGCGGCCGTCCTGGAAAGCGGCATCGCCTGTGCGTTCCACAAACACGGCGTCAACGACGAGTTTGGCGAGGTGGGCCCCCAAGATTATTTGCAGGAACGCTACCGGCTGACGGCCTCTGCGCTCGTCGAAGAGGCGCGAAAGCTGCATGAACGTTCTGGCCATTGACTGCGCGACGGAGCTGCTGTCGGCGGCCCTCCGCACCGACGCGCCGCGAAAGGGCGCGGTGTATTCGATGCAGGCCGACGCGGGAACGGTGCACAGCGAGATCCTGTTTACCGTCGTCGACGCGCTTTTGACGGCGGCAAACGTTACAACACAAGAGATAGATTTATTCCTCTGCCAACGCGGGCCGGGCTCGTGGACGGGCCTGCGCATCGGCTTCTCCGTCGTCAAGGGCTTCGCGCTCGCCCTGAACAAGCCCTTCCTGTCCATCCCGACGCTGGACTGCGCGGCGCTTGCCGCGCCGCAGTCCGGCTTTGACGGCGTTGCGCTGCCCGTGCTTGACGCGAAACAGCGGCGATACTTTTGCGCCCTCTTTGAAAACGGCCAACGGATGAGCGAGTACCTCGACGCCACTCCCGAAACAATCGCCGCGCTCGTCCCCCCGGGGAAGGACGTATGGCTTACCGGCAACGCGGCGGCGATGATACTGCCGCGCCTGCAGGAATTGCTCGCGCACAACGCCATCATCCTGGACCCCCATTTTAGGAAAGGAAGGGCCGAAGACTTATTGCACTATCTTGCCAAAAACCCTACCATAGTCGAACGCAAAGAATCGTTCGCTTCGGCGCCGCTCTATCTAAGGAAGAGCGACGCCGAAATCAACGCAGGCGCGTGAAAACAAAAAAGGAAACAAAAGAGAATGGCGGCAAACATGAACAGCGTTTATGAAACTGAAGGAAGGAACCCGCGCGAGAAGCTTGCGACCGCGTCCCGCCCCGTCGTCAAACCAGTCCATTCAGGATCCGTGCTGCATCAGCGGGCCAAGCAAGAGCCCGCTCCATCCGGCGCCGGGCAGAGACCAAGCGCGGAAGCGCGCCCACCCAACCTCTTCCAGACGAGCATTTTCCCGGCCCTCGTCATCAACAAAGAGTTAAAGATCATTTACGCGAACCCCGCCAGCAAAAAGTTCTTCACCGGCTTCTTAAAACTGAGCAGCAACTACTTCTTTGACATCTTCGCCAAGTATTTTACCATAGCCGACGTCAAAAGCATACGCGAAGCCCTCTTGCACGGCGAAAACGGGTACAGCTGGCGCGGCCAAGCGCAGATTAGATCGCGGGAATTCCCCACCGTATGGACAAGAGTCTACATCTTTCCGGCGGGCATCAACGTAAAAAACCCCATCGAGTTCACCGTCATGTTCGACGACGTAACCAAAGAAAACCGAAAAGTCCTGCGCGGCCTCTTTTCCAGCCTCCTCGAAGCCTCCAAGCTCAAGGACAACGACACCGGCAAGCACATCGAGAGAGTAAATTATTATTCCGAGGCCCTGGCCCGCGAGCTCTACAACAAACCAGAGTATCCCGCCGTCGACGCCGAATTCATTGGCAACATCGGCTTCCTGGCGGCAATGCACGACGTCGGCAAAATCGGCACGCCGGACGACATCCTCAACAAAGAGGGCCCGCTCTCCGATTTTGAATGGTCGATCATGAAGGAGCACACCAAAAACGGCGCCTTCATCCTGGAAGCCTACCCCAACCCCATGGCAAAAGAAATCGCCCTCTGCCACCACGAAAAATGGGACGGCAAAGGCTACCCCTTCCAGCTCGAAAGCGAGATGATACCGCTGTCAGCCCGCATCGTTTCGATTGCCGACGTCTACGACGCCCTCCGTTCGCGCCGCAGCTACAAGAAAGGATTCAGCCACGAAACGGCAATCGAGAAGATGCTGGAGGTGCGCGGCACCCAGTTCGACCCCGGCCTGCTCGACATCGCCATGAAAATAGCCCCCGCCTTCAACGCCATCTTCGAAAAAAACAAAGACGCCGAATAAACGCGCCCACCGCAAACGCCAGTTCCCCTTACACGCCCCCAGGAGGGGGCGCGCCTTATTTTGTTGCGCCCTACGGGGCTAAGCCCCCAGCGACACGCCTTCCAGGACGCCCAAGAAGAGTTCCAGGACGCCCAAGAAGAGTTTAACGGCGACGTTCACAACATTAACGGCGACGTTCACAACATTAACGGCGACGTTCACAACGTTAACGGCGGCGTTCACAACGTTAACGGCGACGTTAAAGATGTTAACGGCAGCGTTCACAACGTTAACGGCGACGTTGAAGGTTTTAACGGCGACGTTCACAACGTTAACGGCGGCGTTCACAACTTAAACGGCGACTGTGAAGACTTAATCGGCGTCGTGCTCTTCTTTAACGGCGACGTTCACCACGTTAACGGCGTCGTTCAAGACATTAACGGCGACGTTCAAGATGTTAACGGCGACGTTCACAACGTTAACGGCGACGTTGAAGACGTTAACGGCGACGTTCACAACATTAACGGCAACGTTCACAACGTTAACGGCGACGTTCACAACGTTAACGGCGACACGGAAGGTTTCAATGTCGACACGGAAGGTTTCAGTGTCGACACGGAAATTGTCTGATTCGACTTGGAAGTCTTCTTCGGCGCCCTTAAAAGCTTCCTCGTCAGCAAGGCTGACGGACAAGTGGGGAGTCTGGGGGGCAACCCCCCCCCAGAGACGACGAATGAGGTTT
>JAITNO010000181.1 GCA_031290405.1 Spirochaetaceae bacterium | reverse complement strand
TTCGGGGTGAGAGGTGCGCTCCCCGCTGTGGGACATGGAGGCGCCCTTCACAAGATCGAAGGTTTCTGATACGCTGGAACAGGTTTGAAAAATAAGAACGCTGATTTTAGTATTTTGCTCCTCGTCGGCATCGTCTTGATTGTTGTGATGCTTACAGGCGGGGCCGCGTATTACTCACTTTCGGGGCACGGGACTCTGTTCTCCAGCGCGGACAACGATTTGATTATCAGCGCGGTGTTTATATTTGAAGACCAGGGCAAGCCGCTGAGCACGTTTTTGACGCTCTGCTATCCTGCGACAAAACGCGCGGCGGTATTTGACGTTCCGGGCAACGTCGGACGCATTCTTAAAAAGATTGACCGCGTGGACCGCATTGACACGGTGTATAACGGGCAGCGCCCCGACGCTTTTATCAATGAAATTGAAAACCTCCTTTCGGTTGACATAGATTATTTTGTCATTTTGGATTTTCCTTCGCTGGAAAAGATCGTCGACCTTCTTGACGGCGTTGAGATTTCGATTCCGCAGGCGATAGAGGCATACGACGGCGGGAACTCGGTCCTCTTCCCGTCGGGACGGACGGCGCTCGACGGCGATAAAACGCAACAGTATATGTCTTACGAGGACAACGACGGCGACATCGAGCCGCCGCGCCAGAGGCGGGAGCGATTTTTTGTGGGATTTTTGAAGCGGTTAAGCGAAAAAAACCTGCACCTGAAAAACCCTGAGCTTGCGGAGGCCTTTGGCGCCTTGATGCGCTCAAACATGAATCAGCGGACGCGGGAGGATTTGTTCGACGAGCTTGCGAAAATCGACACCGACAGGATTTCGGTTCAGAGCATTGGCGGGAATTACCGCGAGGTTTCGGGCAAGCAGCTGCTCTTCCCCTTTTACGACGCGAGTCTTGTCAAAGACATTGTGCGGCAGACATTGGCGGCGCTGACGCGGGAAGGGGCCTTTTCAAGCAGCGGCAGGGTGAGCACGGTGGAAATCTTGAATGGCACGAATGTTTCGGGGCTTGCCGGACGGACGGCGGAGCTCATCCGCGTTTTTGGGTATGACGTGATTAAAATCGGCAACGCAACGGACAACGGCTACGATAAAACGGAGATTATCGACCACAGCAACCAAAACGAAGAGGTAAAGATTTTTGCGGACATCATACGCTGTGAAAATATAAAGACGGACGTCAAAACAATCGGCGATGAAAATGAAATGCAGACTTATGAATATAAAGCCGATTTTACCCTCATAATCGGGAAGGATTTTAATGGACGGTTTACTAAAAAGTCTTGACGCGGCGGCGGACGAGCGGCCGCATGGCGATGATGAATGGGCGTACGTGCGCAAAATCGGCGCTTTGTTGGCCGAACACCATGGCGGCAATGTTGCCGTGATCGATCTTAGGCCGTTCTCCATGTGGACGGATTTTTTCATCGTCGCGACGGTTACGAGCGGAGCCCATCTTGCGGGGCTCAAGCGGCGCATCAAAGAGTTCGCGCAGGAGCATGATCTTGCCATTTTGAACAGCCGAAGGAAGGGCGCGCGCGGCGATGAATGGGATATAGTGGACATGGGTTCCCTGATCATTCATCTTATGACGGAGAAGGCACGGGACTTTTACGAGCTTGAACATCTATGGAGCGATGGAAGGGCCATACACATTAAGGAGTAACTATGGACAAAAGCATTATTGCGTTATTCGACAAGATCAAGGCGGCACAACACTGCGTGGCGCTTACCGGCGCGGGGGTAAGCACCCTGTCGGGGATTCGGGACTTTCGCGGGAAAAACGGGCTTTACAAGGAGTTCGACGCTTCGAGGATGTTCGACATCGATTATTTTGAGAGAGACCCTACGTACTACTATAAGACGGCGGGCGAGTTCATCTATAACGCCGACGAATACCCCGCTTCGGTTGTCCACGTCTGTCTTGCCCGCCTTGAGGCGAAGGGCTTCCTGAAAGCCGTTATCACGCAGAACATTGATTTTCTGCACCAAAAAGGGGGCAGCAAGCGCGTCATCGAGGTGCACGGGTCTCCGGCATACCACTATTGTCTGTACTGCCCGGGCGTCCGCGTTTCTTTCGAAGAGGCTGTTGCCGCCGTCAAGGGGGGCGGATACCCGAAATGCCCAAAATGCGGAAAGATCCTCAAACCGGCGATAACGTTCTTCGGCGAGATGCTCCCCGCCCGCGCGATGCAGGAAGCGAACGAGGAAGCCGGGACCTGCGACCTTATGCTGGTCCTGGGAACGAGTCTGACCGTCCACCCCGCCGCCGGACTTCCCGAGACGGCATTGCGGGGCGGGGCGGAGATTGTCATCATAAACAATATGCCTACGTCCCTTGACCGCAACGCCGCGATGAAGTTTGAGGAATTGGCGCCGGTCTGCGAAGCGCTGCTGGCCCTCTGCGCATAAGGACGCGCTGATTGACTCATGCGCAGGCATCCGCCTGCTATGAGTTTTTCAGCGCGTCCATAACGGCACCGTCATTCATTCTTCGAATTCATCTTCCTCGTCGTCGTCGTCATCGTCGTCAAAGTCGTCGTCGTCATCGTCGTCGTCATCGTCAAAATCGTCGTCGTCGTCGTCATCGTCGTCGAAATCGTCGTCAAAGTCATCGTCGTCGTCATCGTCATAATCATCGTCGTCTTCGTCGTCATCGAATTCTTCGTCGTCGTCGTCAAAACCGTCGTCGTCGTCATCCAGAGCGACTCGAAAAAGCATTAAAAACACGGCAGGCTTCTTCTCCTCGCCAAGTTCGGCATAGTTTAAATCCATAACACACTCCATGAAAAAAAATTGCGAGGGTTGTTAAACCTCGTAAATAATTCTATACACTAACTTTAGGATATAGTTCAAGTGGGCAGTCAAGATTGCGCCGGATTTGCCTAGCGCTGTATCCTCGCCGAGCCGCCGTCGGCGAAAGCCTCCACCTGGTCGAGGCTTGCCATCGTGGTGTCCCCCGGCGTCGTGGTAAGGAGGGCGCCGTGCGACCAACCAAGCCGCAGACTCTCTTCGGGGCTTTTCCCGCGCAGGAGGCCGTAGATGAGCCCCGCCGCAAAGCCGTCGCCGCCGCCGACGCGGTCGTAAACGTCCAGCTCGCACACGGGGGAGGCATAGCTTTTGCCGTCCAGCCAGAGCAGCGCGCCCCAGCTGTGCCGGTTCGTGCTGTGCACCTCGCGGAGGGTTGTGGCGACGGCCTTGATGTTCGGGAAGTCCCGTATAACGACGTCGATCATGCTGAAGAAGCTGGACGGGTCGAGCTTGTCCTTCGAGGCCGCGTCGGGGCCCTTGAGCCCAAGCCCCTTCTGCAAGTCCTCTTCGTTGCCGACAAGCACGTCGACGTTTTCGGCGATGCGGCGGAGGGTTTTTTGAGCGGCTCTTTCCGCTTCGTCTGCGCCCAGCGGCGGCTCGGAGGCTGCCGCCCAGAGCTTTGCGCGATAGTTGAGGTCGAACGAGGTAACGGCGCCGGCCTTCTTCGCCGCCCGCATCCCCTCGATGACGAGCTCGGCGGTACCGGCGGAGAGCGCCGAGAAGATGCCGCCCGAATGGAACCAACGGATGTTCGGGGCGGAAGGCGGCCCGAACATCTCTTCCCAGTCGAAGCTGCCCGGTGCAAGCCGCGCCGCCGCTTCGTTTGCGCGGTTGTAGAACACCACCGGCGCGCGCACCCCCTGCCCCTGGTCGCTCCAGACTATCGCCATGTTCGGGCCGCGTACGCCGTCAAAGGCGAAGCGCCGGTAGTAGGCACTCACCCCTTGCCGCCGCACGGCGTTCTCGATGCGCTTGCCGATAGGGTTGTCCACCATCGCGCCGGCAATGGCGGTGTTCATGCCGAAGCAGCTTGAAAGATTCGCCGCGACGTTGTACTCGCCGCCTGACACGTGGAGCGCGTAGCTATCAGCCTCCGAAAAAGGAACGATGCCCGGGTTAAGCCGCGTTACCAACGCCCCCAAAGCCAAAAAGTCATGTTGTGCGCCGTCAGCGGACGGAATAATCAGTTGCGCCATAAAAACTCCTCTGCATTACGTGCCAAAAATCAAATCCGGGATAAAGAGCACCGCGTCGCGGAAACACACGCAGACGACGACGACGACGAGGACCGCGAGGATGAACGGGACGGATTGCTTTGCCGTCTCTTCAGGCTTGCAGCCCATGATCGTCGAGGTCGTATAGAGCGCGATGCCCACCGGCGGCGTCATAATCCCCATCGTCGTTACCGTCATCATCACCAGGCCGAACTGTACGGGGTCGACGCCTATCGACCTAACCACGGGAAGCAGTATCGGGGTAAGAAGCAGCGCGATAACCGTCGTCTCAATGAACATTCCGCAGCAGACGAGCAGCACGATGATGATGAACTGCATCAACACCGCGTTCGACGTTATCCCGATAAGGAAGCTTGCCATAGCCTGCGGCACCCGGTCGTAGACGATGCCGTAGCCGAAGATGCCCGAAAGCGACACGAGAATCATGATAATGCCGATGTCGCTCGCCGTATCCTTCAAGGTGCGGAAGAACATCGCCCAGGTAAGCTCGCGGTAGATCACCGTGCCGACGAAGATCGCGTAGACGCAGGCGAAAGCCCCCGACTCTGAGGGGGTGAACACGCCGAAGCGAATGCCCACAATCAGAATCACGGGGAAGAGCAGCGCCCACACCCCGTCGACCGCCGCCCGTCCGACCTCCTTCAAGCTTGCCGCTTTGCGCCGCTCCGGCAACAGACCCCGCTTCTTTGCCGTCCAGCGTATCGTCAGCATCAACGCGGCCATCATCAGGAAGCCGGGCACGAAGCCGCCGGCAAAGAGCCTCCCGATGGAAACCTCCCCGACGGAGCCGTAGATGATAAGCCCCATGCTCGGCGGAATCGTCGCCGTAATCAGCGAGGTAACGCCGTTGACCGCCGCGGAATAGCCCCGCGGATAGCCGCGCCGCGTCATCTCGGGCCCCAGTACGCGGCATTCCATCGCGGCGTCGGCGTTCGCCGAGCCGGAGACGCCGCCCATCAGCGTTGAAAGAACGCAGGACACCTGCCCCAGGTTGCCGTACATGTGCCCCGTCAGCGCGCCCGCAAGCTTTACCAGGCGGGAGGTGATGCCCGTGTTGTTCATTAAGTTGCCGGCAAAGACAAAAAGCGGAATGGCAAGCAGCGTAAAACTCTGGCTGGACGAGACGACCTTTTGCACGATGATGGAAAGGTGAATGTCGGGGGTAATAAAGAAGAATATCGAGCCTGCAATGCCGATGGCAAAGGCGACCGGCATGCCCAAAGCCAGAAACAGCAAAAAAACGACGACGACGACGCCCATCTAGATCGCCTCCCTCCCCTGCGAACCGACAACCGCATCCTTCCGATGCTTAATCAGCTTGAGGACAATCGTAATGATAAGGAGAAATGAGCCCACCGGCGCGCTCATCGTCGCCCACGAATAGCTAATCCCCAACGTTTGGAACAAACGCTTCCTGTTCGAGACGCACAGGGGCAGCCCATAGCGAATCAGCACGACGAGGAACGCGACGGCCAGGATGTAAAAGCCATAATAGAGGATTTTTTGAAGCCTGAGCGGGAAAAGCCGGACGAGCATATCCACGCGCACAAAGTCAGCGCGCCGCAACGCCGTGTCCGCGCCCAGAAAGACAACCCACGCGAAGAGCAACAGAGACATATCAACCGCCCAATTAAGCGGACGGTTGATAAGAGGCAGACGCAGAAGCGCGGAGAGGAACACCAGAAAGGCGATCGCGGCGATGCACAGCGCCACCGCAAGCTCTTCGGCCTTGCAAAAGCCCCGATAGAACCGAACCAGACGCTTCATCGAAGCTTACTTCTTGCCAATCTCCAGCCAAATCTTGTCGCGCAGCTCGCGGAAGCCCAGTTCGTCATAGGCCGCCTCCGCCGCCTGCTTGAACGCCGCCTTGTCGCTCTGCACCACCTGCAT
>JAITNO010000082.1 GCA_031290405.1 Spirochaetaceae bacterium | reverse complement strand
TGCCGCTTGACCCAGCCCTCGCCGCTCAACTGGAAGTTCAGGTCGTCGCGGAGCAGCAGCGGCAGGATCTGCCGCTTCGACAGGCCGCGCAGGTCGGGCACCGCGTCGCCGACGGCGGGCACGGCGTCGCGGGTCAGCGGTATCGAGCCGGAGTGGCTCACCTGCGGGTTCCGGCCGCGCGGGATGCCCAGGTAGTTCACCAGCGCCTCCGCGCTCTCCCTGATATACGGCGAGGCGATGCGCCCGCCTAAGTAGCTCTCCCCCTTGGGCTTCACGATGACGATGTAGATGACGAGCGAAGGCTCCGGCGCCGGCAGCATCGCCATGCAACTGGCGATAAAGTCCGTTTCGGAATACGCGCCGGTGGCCGGATTGATCATCTGGCCGGTGCCCGTCTTGACGGCCAGCGGCATATCCTCGATAAAGGCCCGCCAGCCCGTGCCGAAGCTGCTCGTTACGTCCCGCATATAGGAGCGCAACTCCCGCGCCGTGCCCTCCTTGAGCAGCTTCACCGGCGCGCCGGCAAGGTATTCGCGCCCGCTGCCGTCTTCCCCGACGATGCGCGCAACAAGGCGCGGAGGGCGCACCGTGCCGTCGCCGGCCAACGCCGTCGCCGCCTTGAGCATCTGCATCGCCGAGACGGCAATCTCCTGCCCCATCGCAATCGTCGGCTTCGTCCGCGTCGACCAGCGCGCCGGCGCGCGCAGGAAGCCCGCCGTCTCGCCGGAAAGCCCCGATCCCGTGCGCGAGCCGAACCCCAGCCGGCGGACGGCCTCGGAGAATACGTCGTCCCCCGCCCGCTCCGACGCGTAGGCCGCCCCCGCGTTGCACGAATAGACGATGATGTCGCGCGCCGCAACCGTCCCGTGAGCGCCCAGACACTTGATCACCACGCGCTCGCCTAAGTTCGTCGTCCGCTCGTAAAAGCCGTTGCAGTAAAAGGTCGTCGACGGCGAGATGAAAGCGCCGTCCAGGAGGCTGGCAATCGAAAAGACCTTAAAGACGGAGCCCGGCTCGTAGGCCCAGAGCGCCGGCCTGAACGCCCTGTCCTCCTCCCTCGATTCGCGGAAGTTGTTCGGGTTAAAGCCCGGAAGCGAGGCCGCCCCCAGGATGTCGCCGTTGCGGGGGTCCATCGCCATCAGCATCACCGCCTCAGCCTTGTTTTCTCGGAGCGCCCGACCGGCAATCTCTTCCAGCATATACTGGATATTGGCGTCAATCGTCAGAACAACCTGGTTGCCCGGCGTCTTTACCCCGTTCGGCGCGCTCTGGGCGCCCAGCTCATCGTTAAACGCATATTCAATGCCCGCAAGCCCCGTGTTCTCATCCCCCACAAAGCCCACAATCTGGGCGGCAAGCGACTGTTCAGGATAAATCCGCCCCATCACCGGCCACACCTGAACGCCCGACAGCATCCCCCGGTCGACAAGCCCCTCGATCTCACGCACCGCCGCCTGGTCAAGACGCCGTTTAAGGTAGAGAAAGTCCGAAGCAGACTCGTCAATCCGCTCGACAATCGCCTCCGCGCTCAAGCCCAGCAGGGGAGAGAGCGTGCGGGCAAGCGCCGCCTTGTCCCCTATGTCCGGGCGCCACACGCTGATGTTCCCAAAGCGCGCTTCGATGGCCAGAATCCTCCCATTGCGGTCGAGGATGGGCCCCCGCGCCGCAAGCCCCCGCGCCGTCCGCTCCGGATTGAAGGCAGGCGCATTCGTCATCAGCCCCGCGTAACGGACCAGCACATACAGCGCGAGGAGGATGAGCCCCGCGAAAAAGACCGCGTATCGCCGCTTTGCGTTATACGAATACGCGCGCTCGTCTTCAGCGTTCATCGTTAAAACCCCGGCGCCTTGCCGATGATGCTGTCCAGCGGCAGCGGCCCGTAAGAGCGCGAGTCGAACGAAGAGGGCGCATTGTCCCCCAGCGCCACCCACCGCGGCGCATCCCCGTCCGCTTCCGAGGAAAGCCCCCCGCACCGCTTCACCGCAAGATCGCCAAACGGCGTCCAGAACAGCACCACGTCGCCCTTGCGTGGCAACGCCCAGCGCGCCACATACCTATTTGAAAAAGGAGGCCGAAACCCAAAGGCAAGCTTGTTCACAAAAAGGAGGGAACCGTTCTTTATCGCCGGCGTCATCGAGCGCCCTTCCGCCACGATAAAGTCAAACCAGAAGAGCTTCATCAGCGCCGCAGCCGCAAACGCCAACAAAATCGCCCCACCAACCCGAGTTTTTTTCGCGCCGTTCATAGGGCCCCATCCTAAAGGGAGAAAGGAAAATAAGCAATCGCGTTATTGTGCAGCCGCCCCCACGCCCCCCGCGCGGGGCTCCCCGCACGACGTGCGGGGCGTCCGCCGCGGCGTGCGGGGCGTCCGCCGCGACGTGCGGGGCGTCCGCCGCGACGTGCGGGGCGTCCGCCGCGACGTGCGGGGCGTCCGCCGCGGCGTGCGGGGCGTCCGCCGCGACGTGCGGGGCGTCCGCCGCGGCGTGCGGGGCGTCCGCCGCGGCCCGCGAACACGCCGTTCGCATACGCGAACACGCCGTTCGCATACGCGAACACGCCGTTCGCATATGCGAACACGCCGTTCGAGGGCGCAACGAAGCGCGCGCTCAGGGGTCGCGCTCACCCCTCCTCCCCTCTTCTCTTTTCTTCGAAACTCACGTAGGATGGCCCTATGAGCAACATTGACAAGGCTTTTTCGGGGGGCAAGGCGTTTATCGCGTTCCTTACCGGCGGCGATCCTTCAATGGAGAGCAGCAGGGAGTTCATCCTGCGGATGGCTAGAGCGGGCGCGGATTTGATAGAAATCGGCGTTCCGTTCTCCGACCCGATTGCGGAGGGGCCGGTGATTCAGGCGGCCAATATTCGCGCGCTTGGCAACGGCGCGTCGGTGGAGGGGCTTTTCGCGCTGGTGAAGGCTGTCCGCCTGGAGACGGACGTGCCGCTGGTGTTCCTGAGTTACTTTAATCCGGTGTTTCGCTTTGGCTGTGAGCGGTTTTTTGCTCGCTGCAAGGCGGTGGGGGTCGACGGGATTATCATTCCCGACCTGCCTTTTGAAGAGGCGGACGAGGTCCGCCCGGCGGCCCGCGCGAATGGGGTCGATGTGATTTCGCTTGTCGCGCCTACGTCGCAGGCGCGGATTAAGGAGATTGCGCGAAACGCCGACGGCTTCCTCTACATTGTCTCTTCGCTTGGCGTGACGGGCGTCCGCAGCGAGATTACGACTGATGTGCGGGGCATCGTGGAGACCGCTAAAGAGTGCGCGCCCGCGCTGCCCTGCGCCGTCGGCTTCGGCATTAACACGCCGGCGCAGGCGGCGGAGATTGCGCGCCATGCGGACGGCGTTATTGTGGGCAGCGCGATTGTGAAAATTATCGCGGAGCATGGCGCGGGGGCGGGCGAGCGTCTTTCCGCGTACGTCCGCGAGATGAAGGCGGCGATTCGCCAGCTTGCTTTATGAAAAGAGGCGTCGCAGACGCTTTTAACCTTCCGTTTGGTAAGAACGGGGGTGTATGACGAGATTGCTTTAGAGGAGTTTGGCATGGACAAGAATGAAATCACGGCGCGGGCGCGGGAGTATGCGGCGAAGGAAAAGGAGCCGCGCTTTAAGGCTGAGGTTGAAGAGCTGCTGGCGGCGGGGAACTTTGCGGAGCTTGAGGACCGCTTTTACCAGCGCCTCGAATTTGGCACCGGCGGCCTGCGCGGCATTATCGCAGGCGGCTACAACCGGATGAACACGCTCGTCGTCAAGAGCGCCACGCAGGGGCTTGCAAGCTACGTCGTCAAGGCGTTTCCCGAAAAGGCGCGCCGGGGCGGCCTGGCGGCGGCGATCGCCTACGATTGCCGGCATTATTCAAAGGAGTTTGCCGAGGGGGCGGCGTGCGTCTTTGCCGCAAACGGCATCAAGACGTACCTGTTCTCGTCGCTGCGCCCGACGCCGGAGCTTTCGTTCGCCATCCGCACGCTGGGAGCCGACACGGGCATCGTCGTGACGGCAAGCCACAACCCGCCCGCGTACAACGGCTACAAGGCTTACTGGAACGACGGCTCCCAAGTCATCGAGCCGCACGACGCGGGCATCATCAAAGAGGTGAACGCCGTCGACGCCATCCACGAGCTTGGGTACAAAGAAGCCCTCGAGCGCGGGCTCATCATCCTCATCGACAAAGAGATCGACGAGCCCTACCACGCGATGATCAAGGAACACCTCTTTAGGCCCGCCCTAGTGAAAGAAAAAGCCGGCGAGGTCAAGATCGTCTACACGCCGCTGCATGGCACCGGCGCCATGCACGTCGAGGCCGTGCTGGGCGGCATCGGACTGCGCGTCGACACCGTGCCGGAACAGCGCGAAGGGAACGGCGACTTCCCGACGGTCAAACTCCCCAACCCGGAAGACCCCGCAGCCCTGGCGATGGGCATCGCGCTTGCGAAAAAGCTCCACGCCGACGTCGTGATGGCAACTGATCCCGACGCCGACCGCTTCGGCGCCGCCGTCCCCTACAAGGGCGACTTCGTCCCGATTACCGGCAACCAGATGGGCTGCCTCCTCCTCGACTACGTGTGCCTTAGCCGCCAAGAGCTGGGCCGGATGCCCCCCAAGCCGGCGTTTGCGCTGTCGATAGTCACCACCGATATGCAGAAGAGGGTGGCCGCGCTCTACGGCGTCGACGCCATCGAATGCCTTACCGGCTTCAAGTGGATCGCCGACATCATGCGAAAGGCCGACGAAGGCGTCATCGACCGGCAGATCATCTTTGGCGATGAGGAGAGCTACGGCTATCTGGTGGAAAACGCCGTCCGCGACAAGGACGGCGTTTCCGCCGCCGCGCTCTGCGCCGAGATGACGATCTACTGGAAGACGAAAGGCAAAAGCCTCATCGATAGGCTGCACGAGCTTTACGGGCAATGCGGCTACTGGATGGAGGCGGGCGTCTCCAAATACTTTGAAGGGCCGCAGGGCGCGGCAACGATGGCGGGCATCCTCGACAAGTTCCGCAAAAACCCGCCTGAATCTTTCGGCGGCATCGAAGTCGAAAAGATCCGCGACATTGAAAAATCAAGCGTCCGCTATCCCAAAACGGGCAAGACCGAGCGGGTCGACCTGCCCAAGAGCGACGTGCTCCAGTTCTACCTGAAAAACGGCACCGTCATCAGCGCCCGCCCCAGCGGCACCGAGCCAAAAATCAAATTCTACATTAACGGCTTTGAAAACATCGATTCGG
>JAITNO010000141.1 GCA_031290405.1 Spirochaetaceae bacterium | reverse complement strand
AGAAGCCTCCGTGATCTCCGTGCCCTCCGTGGTTATATTCTTCCTCCGCGTCTTAGTGCCTTTGCGTGAGGGTCCTTGGCGAGGATGTCTGCGTGTGAGGTCTTGGCGAAGAACGGGCTAGTGAGGTAGAATGGAGGCGTGGAGGATTTACGAGGACACTACATGAAAAACTGGACATAGGTGTGAAAGCGGCGGCGCTTTGGGATGCCGGCAAGGAAGATGAGGCCATGGCCATGTATAAGACCAAGCCAATGTCACCCTGTGTGGCAAAGGTTTGGAAAGAGAAGGTCGGCTTGGAATCATTGTTGCAAACCGGCTGGAACTTCGACGAAGTAGAGGCAGCTTATGGAAAAGAGTGGCTTACTAAATAGGATGGCTGCGGCGGTCGACACAATTAACGAAGGCCGCCGGGGCATTGCCACCCCGGGTGGAGCGGAGAACGGCAGGGTTAACTTTGAAAAGGGACACGCCATTGCTCGGCAGACCTTTCAGGAAGCCCTTGTTTCTGGCGATATTGAACTCATTCTGCTGGCCGAATACTTTTTTGTGGCCAAGGAACTGGCCGATAGCGAAGACGATGAGCCGGAAGGCAAGGCCAGCGCCGAGGCTGCCCTGCAAAGTTTCGACGACGCCTTTCTTGCGCTGAAAGTTGTTGACGACCCTGCGGCATATCGCGGAGTGGAGATGGCCTTCCCTCACCGCGGTCAGTGGCGCTACAAGGGACTGCCCCGCGATGCCTTCCACGTGGCTTGCTTTGCCCACAAAACACGCCTCAAAAACGGCCTATCCCGCTTGGGCCTGCCCAAACTGGACCGGGAACTGACGAAGGCACGGATAGCCGCATTGGGCGCCACCCAGCAAGTCTATTGTGCAAAACAACACGCGGTTCTGCGTGGGGCTTAATAAGAAAGAGCCTCACGCGGCGGCGCGGCAGGCGGCCTCCTTCGGGGGGCCGCCTTTTTTGTGGGGCGGGGAGGGCGGTAACGGCGCGGGTATCTTGTATGAATGGGGATTTTGAGTATAATTACATTATCAGCTTCAGGGGGCTTGTATGTGTATTGCGGATGTTTTAGCAACCGGCGTTGAAAACCAATATAATGCCGAATATCAGGCGATGCTTGAAAAACCACAATGCAGGGCGGAGGCCGTCAAGGAAATACGTAAATCCCGCGCTCGTTGTAAACCTGTAACCGTGGAGGAAATTCTTGCATGGCGGGACGAGGGCCGTCCGTAATGCAATATGTTATAGATAGTTCTTACAATGCCGCTCATTCACTTCCTGATGAGCAAAATAGCCATGTTGACGCTTTTTTTGACGACCTGACAGACGAGGACATCCTTTCCGTCCTACAATTATTCTGGTATGAGACAAGTAATATTTTCAGAAATAACGCAGTACGCAAACGTATTGAGGCGGACGATGTTTCGGTGATGCTTGAGAAAACTGAAGATTTGAACTTGAACACCGATATGGCAAGCGGCTCGGATTATTCGATTAAGATTTTTAAGTTGGCTCGTGATTATTGCCTCACTTGTTATGATGCCGCTTATCTTGAATTGGCTATGAGGAAACAGGCTGTTCTAGCAACGCTTGACAATGATTTGAAAGAAGCCTGTATTAAGGCAGGATTGCAGACATTATAGCAGACACGCACAAAACGCCCGAGGAGCTTATCGCCGAAATGGCCGCGAAAAGATAATAGCTCAGGCCTCGGTTGCACAGCAGATGTGCGGGAACTTGTACGAACGATGTTGTTTTGGTATAACGCAGAGCGGCGCGGCGCAGCAGGCGGCCTCCTTCGGGGGGCCGCGCTGAAAACGGCCTTGTTTTTTGGGGCGGAGGCGGGGTACAGTTGAACGATGAAAAACCATAACGAAGTGGAGATTTTTGACACGACGCTGCGCGACGGCGCGCAGGGGGTGGGGATCGGCTTCTCCGTGCAGGATAAGCTTGCGGTGGCGCTGGCGCTCGACGAGCTGGGGGTGCGCTGGATCGAGGCGGGGAACCCGGGAAGCAACCCGAAGGACGCGGATTTCTTTCGCAGCGCAAAGAAGCTGAGGCTGCGTCGCGCGACGCTCTGCGCCTTTGGCTCCACGCGGAGGAAGGATACGGCGGCGGCGGACGACGGGCTTCTGGAAAGCCTCCTTGCCGCGGAGACGGAGGCGGTCGTCGTTTTTGGGAAAAGCTCGGCACTGCACGTCCGCGATGTGTTGAGGGTTGGTTTGGAGGAGAACCTCGACATGATTGCCGAGACGGTTTTCTTCCTTAGAAAACGCGGCAGGCGCGTGATCTACGACGCCGAGCATTTTTTCGACGGCTGGAAGCTTGACGCGGACTACGCCCTGCGGACGCTGGCGGCGGCGGCGGATGGGGGTGCGGAGCGTCTGGCTCTGTGCGATACGAACGGGGGGGCCTTCCCCCACGAGGTTGTTGAGGCGGTGGAGGCCGTGCGCGCGGCGTTTGCGGGCTGCGGCGAAAACGAAAAGCCTGTGCTGGGCATCCACGCGCACAACGACATGGGGCTTGCCCTCGCCTGCTCCCTCGCGGCGGTGGAGGCCGGCTGCGTTCACGTGCAGGGGACGCTGCTTGGCTTTGGGGAGCGCTGTGGGAACACGGCATTGGCGGCGCTGATCCCGAGTCTGGAGTTGAAGATGGGACGGCGCTGCCTTCCTGTGGGGCGTCTGGAGCGCCTTGCCGATTTAAGCCGCCGCGTGGCGGAGATTGCGAACGTGGTGGTGCCGGGGGGGACGCCGTACATCGGCTCGTACGCGTTTTCGCACAAGGCGGGGATGCACGCGGACGGCGTGCTCAAGTCAAGCGCGTCGTTTGAGCACGTGGCGCCTGCCCTGGTGGGCAACGAACGGCGTTTCCTGATGAGCGAACAGGGAGGGCGGAGCGCGATTGTCGAGCGTCTGCGCGCGATGGGGGAAGCGGTGGACCGCGAGGCGGCGGTGATCGGCGCGATTTCCCGGAAGCTCAAGGTGCTGGAGGCCGAGGGCTGGCAGTTCGAGGGGGCGGACGCGAGCTTTGAGATCCTGGCGCGAAAGCTGATGGGGAGTTTTGAGAGCCGCTTTGCGGTGCTTGCCTACCGCGCCACGAGCGAGCATCCGTCGCCGGAAAACCTGGAGTGCTGCCACGCCTGGGTGAAGGTGCGGGTGGGGAAGGAGACCGAGCTTGCCGCGGCGGAGGGGGACGGGCCGGTGAACGCGATGGACAAGGCTCTGCGGCGTTCCCTCGTGGGCTTTTTCCCCGTGCTTAAAAATATGCGGCTGTCGGATTACAAGGTGCGCGTCATCGACGGCAAGGACGCCACGGCGGCGAAGGTGCGTGTGCTCATCGAATCGACCGACGGCTCGTCGACGTGGACGACGGTGGGCGTCTCGGCGGACCTCATCGACGCCAGCCGACTGGCCCTCGTGGACTCGATAGAGTACCGGCTGGCGCAACGCTGACCGCCTCCCGCCAATCGGCCTGCATCCCCGCCAATCAGCCTCCCCGCTCATCAGTCTGGCCCTCGGCCGACCGTGGCGTGTCCTTAGGCCCCGCGGTAGGCGCCCAGGAAGCGAAAGTTCTCCGAGTGGGTTTTAAGCTGTTGCAGGGCGCGCTCGAAGACGGAGCGTTCAGGGGGAATGGAAACATCCACATAAAACATATAATTCCACGGCTGTCCGAGTATCGGGCGGCTCTCCAGCTTTAAAAGGTTGATCCCCTCTCCGCTGAGGATTTGCAGGCAGCGGATAAGGGAGCCCGGCTCATGCTTGACGGAGAACACGAGGGACGCCTTGTCCGCCGCGTCGACGCCCGCCGGCGCCGGAGGGACGATCTGCGCGTCGCCTTCCCCCCTGCGCGAGATGAGGACGAAGCGCGTGTAGTTCTGGGGATTATTCTCGATGCCCGCCTTCAGGATGGTGAGCTTATGCGCCTGTGCGGCGGCTTCCGAGGCGATGGCCGCGATGGAAAGCGCCTCCGTGCCGCCGCCGGCAATGGACTGAACGGCGTCCGCCGTCGTCGGCCAGATCTCCAGGTTCCACTGGGGATGTTTGTCCAGGAACTCACGGCACTGGGCAAAGCCCTGCGGATGGCTGCGGACCGTTTTAATCCGCTCGATGCTCGTCTCCTCCTGGGCCATCAGGCAGTGGACGATGCGGAGCTTGATCTCCCCGGTAATGGCCACGTCGGGATAGCGGAGGAAGAGATCGTAGTTTTCATGGACGGAGCCTGCCAGACTGTTCTCGATCGGGATGACGCCGAAGAGCGCCGAGCCGTCCAGAACCGCGTCGAAAACGCGCGAAAAAGTGGGGACGGGAAGGCGCGGCGCCTCCTCGCCAAAGGCGTTGATCAGAGCGCGTTCGGCAAACGCGCCGCTGCGGCCGGAGAAGGCGATCTTCCCACCCGCAATCCGGAGCGCCGCAGATGGAGCCGCCGCCGCGCCCTTTTCGTCAAGCCCCCTGCCCTTAGGCAAGCGCATCAGCTCCTTGCCGACGACGGGGACAAACGCCTCAATGTCGCGCATAAGCTTTTCAAACTGTTCAGGGTAGAGCGACTGAGGCCCGTCGGAAAGCGCCTTGTCGGGATTGTTGTGCACCTCGATGGCCAGCCCGTCGGCGCCGACGGCGACCGCCGCCAGAGAAGCCGGACTAACGTGGGAGCGAATCCCAATCGCATGGCTCGGGTCGACAATCACCGGCAGGTGGGACAGCCCCTTCACCACAGGAATCGCCGAAATGTCCAGCGTATTGCGCGTGTACGTCTCGAACGTGCGGATGCCGCGCTCGCAGAGCACAACATCCTTCGTCCCGCCGGAAAGGAGATATTCCGCAGACAGCAGCCATTCCTCCATCGTCGCCGAGGGCCCCCGCTTGAGCAGCACCGGCTTCCCGAACGCCGCCACCTTCTTCAAAAGATCGAAGTTCTGCATATTGCGGGCGCCAATCTGGAACATATCCGTCAGATCCTTCATCGCGGCCGCGCCCTCACCCGAAATAACCTCGCTCACAATCGGCATCCCGTTAGCCTCGCCGGCCTCTTTCATGTACTCAAGGCCCTTAATCCCCAGACCCTGAAACGAATACGGACTCGAGCGCGGCTTAAACGCCCCGCCGCGCAGCATAACCGCCCCCGACTCGCGCACCAGAGCCGCAATCTCAAAGATTTGCTGGCGGCTCTCAACCGCGCAAGGACCCGCAATCACCGTAAGGCGCGGGCCGCCAATCTTCACCGGCCCCACCGCAACAATCGAATCCTCGCTCTTCGTCTCGCGCGAAGCCAGCTCGTACGGCTTGGAAACAGCCGCCACGCGCTCAATCCCCGGCAGCAGCGACAACTCGTGGATGTCGATCGGCGCCTTGCCCGAACTCGAAAACAAAAGATCGTCGCCGAACGCCTGTTCGCGCGCGTCGTGCCCATGATCCTTCAAAAAAGCGCGCACCACATCCTTGTCGTGCGGCGAAATATCCCTGGAAAGAACAACAATCATCCTAAGCCTCCGCTGGCGAGTGTAGCACACTTTACAAAACCCCGTAAAGAAGGCCAGGAGGGGGGCGCGCCCCCTCTTAAATATATTGATTGTTTTTGCGGAGGGGGGTAGGATGAGCCCATGAATCGACTGGCGGAAGATCTTAATGCTGTGCTGGATGGGACGGTTGCGGGGCGGCTTTTATC
>JAITNO010000140.1 GCA_031290405.1 Spirochaetaceae bacterium | reverse complement strand
AGCGAGCCGTTCTTAGTTCCAAACGCTCCGTCCGGGGCGATGCGCCCACCATGAAAAGTGAGTATTGAGGCGTCAAAACACCCTCCACACAGCCTGTGGAGGGTGTTTCGTCGAGAAGGACTTGACGGTGTTTTTTAGAGCAGTATAATCGCGTTCGTACGTTCGTACGTTCGTACGTTCGTACGCGCGCGCGTGGCAGTGGTCAGGGTCGATGGTGTGTCTGTAGTCGGCGCAGTCGTCTGGGCTTTTGCAATCATCATGGTCTTATTCTCTCATGGGATTTTGGTTTTGTCAAGAGCCCTTGTGAAGAGGGGGCAAGAGAGGGCGTGCCCTTGACAAAAAATTCGGCGCAACATAACATGGGGGTGTATTCAAGAATGTAAACCCCCGGTATCTATATGTAGTTAAGTTGAACCGTTCGGAAGGAATATCCGAAAATTCTATAAAATCATTGGAGTTGTATATGGCGAATGGAAAAAAAGGCCGCAAGATCGTAGGCGAGGAGCTCGCGGAGGCGGAAATGCCGCAGACTGAGGCGGAGGCGTCGTTGTTTGGGCAGGGACGGGATGCGGAAGCGGACGGAGCGGCTTCCAACAATGGAAACGACGCTTTTGTTGAGCGCGAGCGGGGCGCGGCGGAAGAAGCCGGAGCCGTGGGAGATGGGGACGGCCCCGCCGGTCAAGAAGCCCCGCCTGCGGCGGCTGCGGAATCGGGCGGCGAGGAGCGGGTTGAACGGCATAAGCTGGTTGTTCGCGCGAAGTCGCGTCATAAGAATCACGAGGGCGGCGACGAGAATGGGCGGTCGCAGAAGGGGCACCAACAGCGAGGCCGCGCCTTCGAGCGGAATGGCGGCGGCGGCCACCATGCGGGGTCGTATAACGGGAACAATTATCCGGCGGGGATTAACCAGGCGGGGATAAGCGGCGGGATCAATTTTAACGCGGTTTCCTATACGCAAGGGCCGCTCCCCGAACTGCCGAAGAATCTGCCTTCGATGCCCGACCTCTACGGGAAGCCGGAGCCTAAGGGCGACGACGAGGGCAATGCCCGCCTTTCAATAAACGAGCTTACCCGCATGAACATGATCGACCTCCGTGAGCTGGCTTCCTGCTACGGGATTGCCCACGAGGATCTGATGGGGATGCGAAAACAGGACCTCATCTTTACCTTGCTGAAGGTGCACACTGAACGCGGCGGCATCATCTATGCCTACGGTTCGCTCGAAATTTTGAACGACGGCTACGGCTTTCTCCGCAGTCCGCAAAACTCCTACCTGCCGGGGCCGGACGACATCTACATCAGCCCCAGCCAGATTAGGCTTTTCGCGCTGAAGACGGGCGACACCATCTACGGCCAGATACGCAGCCCAAAAGAGGGTGAGCGCTTTTTCGCCATGCTCCGCGTGGAGACGGTGAACTACTGCGACCCGGCCGTCGCCCAGAACCGCGTTCCCTTTGAAAATCTGACGCCGCTCTATCCTGACGAAAAGTTCGACCTTGAAACCGTAACGGATGAGCTTTCCACGCGGATTATCAATCTGTTCTGCCCCATCGGCAAGGGACAGCGCTCGATTATCGTGGCGCCGCCCCGCACGGGCAAGACGATTATGATGCAGCGGATTGCGAACGCGATTACGGCAAACCACCCAGAGGTTTACCTTATCGTCCTCCTTATCGACGAGCGTCCCGAAGAGGTTACCGACATGGAACGTTCCGTCCGCGCCGAGGTTATCTCGTCGACCTTCGACGAACAGGCGACGCGCCACGTCCAGGTTGCCGAAATGGCGCTGGAAAAAGCGAAACGCCTGGTCGAGCATAAACGGGACGTCGTCATCCTCCTTGATTCGATTACCCGCCTTGCCCGCGCCTACAACCAGACGGTGCCCACGTCCGGCAAGATACTTTCCGGCGGCGTGGATTCCAACGCGCTGCACAAGCCTAAGCGCTTTTTCGGCGCGGCGCGGAATATCGAGGAAGGCGGCAGTCTTACCATCATCTCGACGGCGCTTGTCGAAACGGGCAGCCGGATGGACGAGGTTATCTTCGAGGAGTTCAAGGGCACGGGCAACATGGAGATCAACCTTGACCGGAAGCTCTCCGACCGCCGGCTCTTTCCCGCCATCAGCATTAAAAAGTCCGGCACGCGGAAGGAGGAGCTGCTCCTCACCGATTACGAGATGAAGATGATGTGGATTCTCCGCAAGTTTATCAATCCGATGGAGGACGTGGAGATCATCGAGATGCTTATTGACAGAATGAAAAAAAGCAAGAATAATGAAGCATTGTTGAAGTCCATGAATACCGCTAGCGCCGGTCTGGACTGAGAGGAGTATGTATGAAGGCTGGAATTCACCCCAAGTATGAGCTTACCACGGTAACGTGTGCGTGCGGCAACGTAATTGAGACCCGCTCGACCGCGAAGGATGTTAAGATTGAGATCTGCTCGGCTTGCCACCCGTTTTTTACCGGCAAGCAGAAGCTTGTAGACACGGCGGGGCGCATTGAGCGTTTCCGAAAGAAATACAACATCAAAGAAGTGTAAGTTTCCTTATAAAATGCATATGACTGATGTTCACAACGACGAGTTGGCCGACGAGGATTTTGACACGGTATTGTCGCCGGATATTGATTTTTCCGGTGTAATCAATTTTGAAAAGTCTTTCCTTGCACGAGGGAGGATTTCCGGCGAGATTGTGGCGCACGGCATCCTTCTGATTGACGAAGGGGCCGTCGTTCAGGCGGACATTTCGGCGGACAGGGTGATCATCCGAGGCTCCGTTACCGGGAACGTTACCGCGAGCGTGCGGGTCGAGATTACGCTTACCGGAAGGCTTCTGGGCAATGTCCGCGCGCCGGAGATCAACTTCGAGATTGGTTGCGTCTTTAACGGCAACTGCGAAATGCCTCCCAAATTAACGTAATCGACGATGTATGGACGCGCCCTGGTAAAAATCCATCGGGTTTTGTCTGTCTTCTCTGCCCAAGCGCATCGCGGAGTCCCGACGAGGCTTGTCGCAGGGGCGCGTGCGGGGGTGTTGTGCGCCGCGGCTTTGGCGCAGCTTGCCTTGCCGTCCGGCGCCGTCGCGCAAACGGCGGATGCTTTAACGGAGTACCGGAACGGCGCCTTCAATGCGGCAATCGAGATATGCCATAGAGAAATCGCCCTTCAGCCGGACAATCTGGAGTCCTATGTCGTCCTCTGCTGGAGCCTTTTGCGGCTGGGCCGTTACCCTGAAGCCGCCGCAGGCGCTGAAAAAGCCGCCGCGCTAAACCGCTACGACGTGCGCGTCATCGAAATACAGGGCGAGCTTGACTATTATCGGGGCAGAAACGACAGCGCCCTGCTGCATTTCCAGGAGTACGTCAATCTGGCCCCCGAAGGCACCCGCATCGAAACCGTCTATTACTTCATCGGCGAGATTTACATCAGGCTGGGGCGCTTCCGCCACGCCGACATCGCCCTTTCGACCGCCTTGCACTATGTGCCGGGAAACCCCCGATGGTGGACGCGCCTGGCCTATGCGCGGGAAATGTCCGGCGACGCGCAGGCGGCGGCGCAGGCCTACAAAACCGCGCTCGACCTTGACGGAAGCATCTCCGACGCAGCCAGGGGACTCGAGCGCCAACGCGCCGCGCTTGAACGACGGTGAAAGCGCGTTTCGTTACGTTCGGCTGCAAACTCAACCAGAGTGAAACCGAGGGCCTCGCCTGCGCCTTTCGACGGGCCGGCTATGCCGTCGACGCCTCGGACGCCGACGCCGACGTCATCGTCGTGAACACCTGCGCCGTTACCACAAAGGCCGAACAGAAGGCCCGCCGCCTCATCCGCCGCCTCCTCGCATCAAACCCACGCTCAAGCGTCATCGTTACCGGCTGCTACGCCCAGCTCGGTAAAGCCCAGCTCGAACGCTTGGACGCCGGCGCCGGCCGCCTCTTCATCGTCCCAGGCGACGACAAGGCCGAGCTCCTCGCCCTCCCCGAAGAGCTCGGCCAGGGCGCACCGCCCGACCAGGCCCTTTCCGGCCTTGCCGGCGGCGCACACGACAGGTTCAGCCTTCATCCGGCGGAACTTTCCTTTCATTCGCGCCCCACCCTCAAGATTCAGGACGGATGCGACAACGCTTGCGCCTATTGCGCCGTCCAGCTCGCCCGCGGCCCAAGCGTCAGCCTTGCCCCCGAGGACGCCCTTTCCCGCCTCAAAGCCCTCGAAGAATCAGGCTTTGGCGAAGCCGCCCTCGTCGGCGTCAACATCGGGCAGTACCGCTCAGGCTCCATCGGCCTCGCCGAATTCCTCGAACGGCTCCTTCTAGGCACAAAGAGCGTCGCGCTCCGCCTTTCGTCCCTCGAGCCCAACGCCTTTAGCGACGCGCTCTTTGCCATCCTCCGCCACCCGCGCATCCGCCCCCATTTTCATCTTTCCGTACAATCGTGCAGCGAAAAGATACTGCGTTCGATGGGGCGCCCCTACACCGCCGAAGAACTCTTTCGAATCATCGAACGCCTGCGCGAGGCCAAGGGCGACCCCTTCCTCGCCTGCGACGTCATCACCGGCTTCCCCGGCGAAACAAAGAAAGAGTTTGAGGAGACGATGCGCTTTTGCGCCAACGCAGACTTCGCTTGGATACACGCCTTCCCCTTTTCGCCCCGCCCCGGAACGGCCGCGTTCAGCCTTCCCGGAGGCATCCCCCCGCGCGAAGCCGCCGCTCGCGTCCAGGCCCTCAGCAGCCTTGCACAACAAGGCAGACTCCGCTATGCTGAGCGGCACGCAGGCAGGGAAGTCACCGCCATCTGCGAAGACGGCCGCCCTGGGGGCGACCACTTCCCCGCCCTAAGCGAAAATTACCTACGGCTCCTCGTAGCCGCGCCGGACACACCCAGACCCCCGCGCGGCAGAGAGTTCCGGTGCAGAATCACCCGCGCAGCGCAGGCGGCCCCCCGCGTCGACGCCCTTGGAGAAATGATTTGATAGTCGCCCTGCTGCTTACCCTTTTGTTCCTCCCCGCGCCCGCCCGCGCCGAAGTCCCCACAAACCACATCTATCCCTTTGAGACGCCCTCCGCTCGCGCCGCCGCCCTCGGAGGAACCCACGCCGCCCTTACCGACGACTATTACACCGCCTTCAACAATCCCGCCGGCTTCGCCGCCATCCCCCAAAAGATCCGTTTCGCCGAACTCTCCGCCGAAATGGACCACATCGACTTCCTCATGTCCCTTTACTTTGGCGACGTAACCGTCCAAAGCTTCAGGCAAATGATCATGAAACCTTCCGAGGCGTACGCCCTCATCGGCGGGCCCATCAGCTTCGGCATGATCTCCAACGGCTGGGGCTGGCGCGTCTTCAACGCCACCCGCGCAAACATCTATTGGAACGGCGTTACCCAGCGCTTCATGGACGCGCGTTATTCCGAAGAACTCGCGTTGAACATAGGCCACGGCTTCCGCCTCATGCGGACGGACAGAGCAACCCTTGACGTGGGCATCACCCTCAAAGGCTTTTACCGCCTCGTCTTCCTCCCCGAAAGAACCACCAACACCATCGACGACCTCATCACCGCCATGCAAGAAGCTCGCAACGTCTTTTCCACCATGGGCGACCACCCCTGGGAAACCCAAATCGGCGGCGGCATCGACATCGGCATACGCTGGACCTGGGACGACAGCTTCTCCCTCGGCCTGGCCTGCAAAGACCCCTACTCGCCGGCCGCCGTCACCGGCTACCGCAACCTTACCCAATACTCCAGCATGGTCGCCAACAGAAGCGAATACAAAACCGTCGCCCCCAAGCTCGGCGCAGGCCTCTCCTGGCGCATACCCTCCCAAAAACTCCACCGCTTCAACACCGACCTGATCCTCTCCGTCGACTACAACAACTTCCTCGACCCCATCCTAAGCAGCCGCAGCCCCCTGCTCCCCATCTCCGTCGGCCTCGAACTGCGAATCCTCGAAGTCCTTAGCCTGCGCGCCGGCTTCGCCGACCTCCTCCCCAGCGGCGGCTTGGGCGTCAACTTTACCTATTTCCAATTCGACGCAGCCTATGGCGGCAAAGAAATCAGCGCCACACCCGGCAGCGACACCACCTGGTTCCTCAGCCTCAACCTCATTTTCAGACAATAGCGCGCACGAAGAGGGGGCACGCCCCCCTGAGCGAAGCCTCTCCCCACTACCGTCGGGAGAGGTTCTCCTCCCCTCCGCCGACCTCCGCATGGGGCCTTCTTCCCGCGCCCCCCCCGCCCACAATAAAGGCGGCCCCCCGTGAGGAGAGCCGCCTGCTGTGGCTTGTCGTACGCACCGTGCTGCGCTGGTCGGTCCACGGGCCTCTTCCGCCTGCTTGCTCCTCGCCCTCTGCGTCCACGTGTGCGCCTTAGAGCGTCGCCTCGTACAGGGACACTATCCGTAGGCGCTCATCGGGTATGCGGAAGAAGGGCTTTTCGGGTTTCTCGAAGGTGATCAGTTCGTCGGCGTGGCCGGCGATGGCGCTGGCCACGTGGAGGGCGTCCATCGCGGAAAGACCGTAGGCTTCGGCCAGGGTCTCGGCGTGGGTGACGATGGCGTTCGTGGAGTGCACATATTCGGCATGGTCGAAAAGGGTCGTGGTGTAAGCCGCTTGGTCAGACCTCTTGTTGTAGACCATCTTGGGCAGGGTCTCCAGCTTCACATAGTCGCCTACGATGAGGTCCCGGGTGGGGTCCTCAAGGACAGCCTGAGCGCGCTCCGCCCGCTCATCATTTTCTTTCAGAGCGTTGATGATCACGCTGGGATCGAGGTAGCTTCTTTTTCCCATAGTTTCTCAAATCCTTCTCCGGTGGCGCGTTCCTGGTGCAATATGTCCAATACCTCATCCAGCGTGTGATGCTTAATGTCTTTGATTATCCGTGGTCGCAATTCCAGCCACAGAGCATGCAATTCCGCGGCTTCCCGCGTTCGTTTTTCCTGGGGCGTTTCGCCCGTGGGGTTGTTAATGACGTTCATTGTTTCTTGCTCCTTGCGTCTCTACGTTACTCTGCCCACGCGTCTGTGGTCAAGCGTTTATTCAAAAAAAGCGGCCCCCCGTTGCCGGAGAGCCGCCTTCCATCTGGCACGGGATGCTTGCCGCGCCTCAAGTTGTCTTTCTTTTTCCTCTGGCCGCATCTTTCTTTTCATCAGCTTGTTTTGACGGGTCTTCGCGTTTTTGCCTGACAATGTGTTTGAATTTCATGACGGCAAGATTTATTTCAAAGCTGGTTTCGGTATCGCTTATCTGTAAATCGTTGTCTAAAATATCAGCGATAATTTCCCCGCTTTTTTGCATAAGAGATTTCTGTTTAGGCTTTGCGGTTGTTGACGATAATTCAGACACGGTGCGCGAAAGTTCCCGAATCTTGGTAAAAGTTTCAACAATAGCGATGGTCGTTTGTGTCGCTTTTGGGCTTTTCAGAATAGTGGCCAGCATGTACAAACCTTTCTCGGTAAAAACGTTGGGGAGTTTGTTTTTACCACCCCACCCTGAACTTGAAGTCGAAACTTTCGACTTCAAGTCGCCCCATTCACCGGCATTCAGCGCGATACTATAACCGTTTGGAAATTTCTCTGGATTATTGCTTACCGCTTCATTAACCCGCTTGGTTTCAATGCCGTACAATTCCGCCACATCACTGTCCAGAATGACATTTTGATCACGCATATTGATTATTTGTTCTTGTACCTGATTAAAACTGATTAATTCTACCATTACCACACCTCCAACGGGTGTAGTATATCGCATTCCCCTCAACCCATCAAGCGCAAAAAAGGCGGCCCCCCTCCCGGAGGCCGCCCCATCGGCTCTACGCGCCGCGCTGCCCTAGTCGTCCCACTGGCCGGTGAAGGTGTACTGGTAGGAGGAACCATCCCAGCTAACCGTTGCAGTGAGGTTCTGCGCCGCGGTTACCGTGGTTTCGCGCCGGCGTTGGGTGCCAGCCTCATATACCGCCGCGCCTTGATCGGTTAGTTCCACACCATTGTCTTTTACCGTATTTCGCAGGGCTGGGTTAGTTTCATTGCTGCCGTAAATAATGCCGCCGGTTTTGGTGAAGATGCCGATGTCGCTGCTGTAGCCGCCGACGTCTAAATACACCCCGCCGCCGTAACTGGACTCATTACCTGAAACCGAGGCGTTTCCGTTCATAGTGAAGTTGCTCATGCCACAGACAAGCACCCCGCCGCCGCCGCCGGGGGCAGTATTGCCGGAAACCGTGGCGCTGTCGCTCATGGTGAAGCTGCTACCACCATCAGAGACATACACCCCGCCGCCGCCGTAGCTGGAGGCCGTATTGCCGGAAACCGTGGCGCTGCCGCTCATGGTGAAGCTGCTACCATTATAGACAAACACCCCGCCGCCATAACCGGAGGCCGTATTGCCGGAAACCGTGGCGCTGTCGCTCATGGTAAAGCTGCCTGCGCCGACATACACCCCACCGCCGGAGGGGCTAATGTAGGTGGAGGATGAATTCGTATTACCTGAAACCGTGGCACTGCCGTTCATGGTGAAGCTGCCGCTGTCGACAAATACCCCGCCGCCGCCGGAGGAGGCAGCGCCGGGAGAATTGTGAGAGGTTATATTGCCGGAAACCGTGGCGTTATCGTTCATGGTGAAGCTGCCTGCGCCGACATACACCCCACCGCCGGAGGAGGCAGCGTAGGAAGAGAGTGAGGTGGAGGTGGAGGAAGCCGTATTACCTGAAACCGTGGCAATGCCGCTCATGGTGAAGCTGCCGTAGACATACACCCCACCGCCCCAGGAGGCAGCGTAGGAAGAGGATGAGGTGGAGGAAGCCGTATTGCCGGTTATTTTGGCGGTACCCTTCATTTCCAGCGTACCGCCGCTGTTTACATAAACCAGCGAAGCGGTATTATCGCTTCGCCCTTGTAGCGTAACGTTGTTGTCCAGTATTAGCGTAACCCCGGAGCCTACGGTAAAGAGAGAGCCGGTGCTGCCCAGGCTGACCGTCCGTTCCGCGGTATCGCCCTTCAGGGTTACCGTTACCGTCTTGCCGCTGTACGAAAGCGCTGCCGGGGCGATGGCTTCGTTGGCTTTGAGCTCGATGGTGTAGTCGCCGCCGTCGACTGCATAACTTGAAATCCAGGCGAGCTGTTCAGCAAGGGTGCCGCCGCCTGCCGTCTCGAGCGCGGCTATCTTGTCGAGCAGTGCCTGGAGCCTCGTCCCCGT
>JAITNO010000060.1 GCA_031290405.1 Spirochaetaceae bacterium | reverse complement strand
CATACTCCTCATACGATGATGGAACTGCACCCCAATATCCTGTTTGAAATCACACGCGCCGCGCTGAGCATCGGCGGATGGTTCGTCCTGTTCTTTGTGCTCCACCGGCCTCCCACGCGGCTGCGGCGGGTCGCCTTGCTGGTCGGTATGCCCGTCTGTTACACCGCCTTTATGCTCATACCGCTAAGCGACACGGAAAACGTCGTCCTCTGGGCGCTCATCATCCTGCTGTTCGCGCTGCTTTCAGGCGACCTGCGGAAGACGCTCTGGACCGCGCTCTACTACATCGGCGTCGAGGCGGCCATCGACACGGTGCGGCATTTCTTCGTCATGTATTTCCTGGGGAAAACGTTCCCGGGCTACACGCCCGAATACTACGTTCAGTTCAACCTTCAATATGTGGTGGTGCTCGGCTGGACGCTCTTCTATTATTGGATAATGAAGAACCGCAGTTGGAAGGTGCCCCCGCGTTTCTGGATTATGACGGCACTCCCGCCCTTCGGCATAGCCGTCTTGCTCACCCTCTATGCGGATGCGGGCCGCGCCGCCATCGCCGCAGGCGTCAACATCTACCTTGAGGGCATCCTCATCGGGCTTTTCCTGCTCGTCCTGAACTTCTTTACGTTTTACCTGTACGTCAAGCTCTCCACCGCCTACGAGGCGAAGGCCTTCGTCAATCAAGCGTCAAACACTCCGCCGGTCTACACGCGCCGCGAGGGATTCTCCGAAGCCTTTATCGAAAAGTACGGCATTACCGCGCGGGAACGGGAGATCGTCAACGTGTTGATGCAGGGGAAGTCCAACAAAGACATCGCCGATACGGTGTTCGTATCCCCCAAAACCGTCGAATTCCATCTGCGCTCCGTCTACAAGAAGACCGGCGTGCCCAACCGTTTCGCGCTGCTCACGCTGGTTAAGGGTTAAGGGCCCACCCGCAGCCTAGAGGCCCAAAGCTGGGGGCGCGGCGCCGTAGGCCGCTGCAAAAAAACCCCCAGTCCCACCGTTAGCCTGGCCGGCTTCACGGGAGAAAAAAATCGGCGCGACGGAAGCTCCGCCGCGCCGAAAGCGCATTCACTTTTTGTAATAAACGATCTTTACGGGCCCACCTCGAACCGATAATACCTTGTCTTCTTCCCATCCTCCGAAACCACGCGGATGCACACTCGCGCATTCGAGCCAAACGAAACCGCGCTCAAATCAATGTTCGTCGTCCTGTCCGCCGTCAAACTCTTGTACGCCGGCGATGCGTCCCAGTTCGCGTCCTTGTCCACAAAGTAGGAAATCGCCGCCCCCGCCGAAGCCGAGTTGAGCGCAACCACAAGCGGCATCGCGTTCCACATCGGGCGCGGCGTCTTCGGAGCGCCGTTCGCCGTAGAAGGACTCGACGTAACCGAGCCCCCCGCCGGATTAATGTTAAGAGTCTTTCCCTGCACGCTAATCGACGCAAGCGTAGCCTCGCTGTTTTGCGGCCTTGAAGAAGCCTGATCCCGTGCAGCCGGCCTCTCCCGCTCTTGCCGCGCAGGAGCAGGCGCCGCAGCCGGCGCCTTCCCAGCCCCCCTTGCCGCAGGCTTGTCCGCCAGCCTCATCGGAACATCCTTCCCGTCGAGCACCAGCGTCATCATCGAACCCGTCGCCGTCGTCAGACTAAACGTCCCCCAGATCTTCCGCGCCGACGAAGCCGGGTCGAAAATGTTCCCCTTCCCGCTCGTGCCGCTGTAACTGTACACGCAGGTCAAACTCCCCAAGAGCTCCAGCGCGTCGGAGCGCGTAAACTCCAGCGTTACCGTCTTCCCGTCCGCCGCGTCCACATAGTAGGAGCCCACCAAACTCGCCGGATACACCGCCGCCGGAGCCATAGCCTCGCCGCCCAGCTTGCGGATAAGGGCGCTGTAGCTGATGTTCTTGCTGTACGTCGCCACAATCGCCGCCGTCTCCACGCTAATCGCGCGGAGCCGCAGGCTATAGTTCGTCCCCACCAGCACAATCGACCCGGAGACAATCACCTGCGCCCCCAGCTTTTGCCCAATCGACTGCGCGCTCGCGTCGCTCACATCGCCGGACAGCTGGAAGTCCATTTCCTGCTGAATCGCCGCCAGATTCTGCCGGTCTACGACGGTAAACACACCGTCCGTAACGCTATTGTTAATCAATTCCTCGATAATGTACTCCGAGAGCTCAGGAGACTTCGAGGTAAAGTTCAAGAACGCCGCCTTGCTCCCCTGAGCAATCTTCCGATTAAGCTCGTCGGAGCCCGCCCGCAGCGCGTCCGTCAGATCATCCTGTTCAAGCCAGGTCTTGAGGCCCGCGCAGCCCGACAACATAACAAGCGACAACACCGCGGAGAGCGCCGTCGCCCCCGCACCGCATAAAAACTTTTTCATACACATATAAACCATCCTTTCGTAGATTATCCTCGTTGCAGAGCCCCTGTATGCGCCATGCGGCGCAGCTTACTTATTCCAGCCCCGCCCATTCGGCGCAAAACTGTAGAGCCACGGCCCCCAACCCTTCGAGTTCCTAATCCGCGCGCGGACAACCACGCCGTCAGCCGCATCCTTCATGTCGTCCTTGTAGACAACACTCCAGCGGAAAAGCGGGTTCGCCCCATTGCCGTAGGCATTCGGCTTGCCCGCCTTGAACTTAGGCGCCCGCCACGACGCATCGTCAGCAGCGCTCTCAGCGCGCGCAAGACCCGCGGCCGTCATACCAGAGGTAAAATCCTTCAGCTGAACCTGGTAGTTGTCCTCGCCGGGCGTCCCGTTCGCCTCGTCAAACTGCTTCGCGATAATCACCGCCATGCTGTTCGGCCCCGGCTGCACCGTAACATTCCCCAGCACAGGCCCCGTCGCAGCCGGAAGCGCAGGCGCGCCGTTCGACCTATTCAACTTTACCGTGTAGCCGGAAAGCTTGTTCGCCCCGTCCATCACGTCCACCGTAAAGACATTCTCACCATCCTTGAGGGCATAAGACTTCGCCTGCTTCGCCCCGTTCACCAGCACCGCGTACTTATGCTTCGAGTCAAAAATAGCGTCGACCGTCAGGTGGGCGTGAATCACCACCTCGCTGTCCTTCGTTTGAAACGAATACACCGCCTTGTCATGCCTAAAACCCTCAGACTTCAAGAAGTCGAACGGGATGCTGTCCAGGAACCACCCCGATTCGTTCTTATTATAGACGCAGATGTAATTGAACACCCCATCGTCCGCAGCGCCAAACACAGCCCCAGCGTTCGCAACAAGCAAAACCACCAGCGCCCCGACAAACCACAAAGGTTTCTTCTTCATATAAACACTCCTTACTCGAAGCGGGAAACCACCCGCCTCGTCAATAAAATTTCCCCCATCGTAGGGGCAATCAAAGCCCCCCCACAACTAGGATTCGCCCTAAAAAGCTTAGGGTTCACCCTAAATCCAAAGAAGAAGAGGGCGCATCCCTTCCGCGCCGCAGGCGCGAAAGGGTCGGGCTTTGCGCGGTTCCGCTACGCTCCATTCCCGCCTACGGCGGGAACGCTACGCGCCGCTCCAATCCCTTGCGCGCGTTGCAAACCGGGGCCTTTGTTCGCTCCATCCGCCACCCCTGCGCAGGTAGCGTCCTTCATTATGCAAGCCCCCGCAACAGTCCCGTTGCATTGAGGCTGTAAATTCGCGCCGCTGTCGCGGCGTGCAAAGAGAGCTAGGGGCGCTGCCCCTATACCCCGCTGGGAGGTTTTTTTAAAGCCTCCCAGACCATTAGCCCGACAACCCAAAGCGGGAGAGGGCAACCCTCAACCACAAAGCCCATCGCACAAGGCGCAGCGCCGTAGGCCGCAAAAAGCGCCTGTGGC